>NZ_JBFJMY010000130.1:0-10527 GCF_041633695.1 Hydrogenophaga sp. | reverse complement strand
GCTGGTGCCCACCTATGCGGCGCCCACGGTGGGGGCGATGACGGATCGGCTGGCGCTCGAACACCGCGCCGGCCCCCCGGTCTGGACGGCGGACCTGGGCTATCGGCAGGCGCTGCTGGAGACCCCCACAGCGCGCGACCGGCGCCGACTGGTCCAGGCCGCCGAGACCATCGCCGTGGCCCTGGCGGCGCAGTGGCGGGCAGACGAGGAACTGGTGATTTACGTGCAGGACTATGCGCTGGCGCCCGTGGCGGCGGCCTTGTTGGCGCGTGCCCCCCGGGCACTGCTGCTGGCGGCCTGCCACCTGCCGGTGTTTGCCGGTTTCACCTATTTCGACAAGCCGGTGAGCGACGAAATCCACCAGGTACTGGAAGCGGGGCTGGTCAACCTCGCGCACCGGGTGGTGGTGCCGTCGGCGTTTGCCGCGCACGCGCTGAACATCACGCACAACCTGGCCCACGGCAAGCTGGTGGTGCTGCCTCTGGGCGTGGCACGGCCCGGCTCGCCCGAGCCCATGCCGAGCGGCCCGCTGCGCTTGCTGGCGGTGGGGCGGGCCACCGAACAAAAGGGCTACCACTTTCTGTTCGAAGCCCTGCGCCGCCTGGCGCAAGACCATGCCGGTGTCCGGCTCTCGCTGGTGGCCGGCTCGGACACCGCCCGATTGCAGGAGCTGGCCCGGCGCCACGGGGTGGAGGCGCTGGTGGCTTTTTCCGCGCCACAGGGGCACGACGCGATCTGGCGCCTGTACGACAGCCACCAGGTGCTGGTGAGCACCTCGCTGTACGAAACCTTTGGTCTGGCCGTGCTGGAGGCCATGGCCTCGGGCCGCCCGAGCATCGGCTTTTCGGTGGGCGCCTTGCCCGAGCTGTGGGGCGCTGCGCTGGCACCGCTGCTGGGCACGCCGGTGGCCGATGTGGACGCCCTGGTGGTGCGGCTCGCTGCCCTGGCGGCATCGCCCCAGCGGCTGCGCGAGCTGGGGCCGGCGGTGTCGGCACGTGCCGCCGACTTTTCCTGGGAGCGCCATGTGCAGGGCTTGTTGGAGTTGATGGAGACGTCAGCCACCACAGAGCGCCCGAGGTCGGTATGTCGTTGACGCTGGGTTGGTATTACCACCTGCCGCCTTGCGCCGAGCCGCGCGAGGTGGATCTGGCGGAGCGCGAGAGCCTGGACTTGCTGTTCGATGCCCACCACCGCAGCGGTGCAGCCGTGGGCCTGGCGCTCACCGGGGGCATGCTGGCGCACATGGAAGGCCGCTTTGAAGACAGTCTGCGTCTGCTGTCGGAGTTGATCGCGCGTGGCACCGTCGAATTGATGGCCACCAGCTTCCACGAGGTCTGCCCTTTTCTGATTCCGCCGCACTATTTGCGCCAGCAGATCGAAGCCGATCTGGGCATCAAGTGGCGTTTGCTGCGTGCCCGGCCACGGGCATTCTGGCCCGGCAACTGCGCATGGGCACCGGTGCTGGCGCCCATGCTGGCCGCTTGTGGCCTAGAGACCAGCGTGGTGGGCGAGGCCCATCTGCGCGAGGCGCAGCAAACGCAGTTGTGGCGCTGGCTGCAGGCGGACGCCATGCACATGGGCACCGCGCTGATCGACACCACGCTGACCGACGGCGTGCAGGCGCGGGGCTACCGCCTGGCTGCGGGACCGGACCATACCCTGACGCTGCTGGTGCAAGAGGACGGGCTGCGGCGCGCATTGTCTTTTGGTGCACAAGGTGCGATACACCACCCCTGGGACGACCAGCCGCTGGACGCCCTGGTGACCCAGTTGGAGAACACCGGCAGCCTGCTGGAGAGCACAGCGCGCCGCTTCAGCGGCGACGACGGCGACCGCATCAACCCGGTGTCCATCCACCAGTACCGGCGCTGCCTGCAACGCATCGGGCAGGTGCTGCTGCCGCCTTCGGCAGGGGTGGAAGGTGCGCGCGCCGACACCCTGGCCTTTCTGCCGGCCCACGCACCTGGCGGCATGGCGTTCTGGCAAGACAGTGTGGCGCAATCGTATTTGCTAATGCTCGACGCTTTGTACCGCGCCGTGGACCAGCAGCGGATCGACTGCGCCGAAGTGCTGCCGCTGCAAGACGTGTTCCCCATATTCTGGAAACGCGTGGCCCGCGCCCGGTGGTTCCACGAGCGTGCCTGGGCCTTGCTGCAGCGCGCCGGCGGTTGACACCGCTCAGCTGCCAGGCCGGTGCCCTGGCGCGTGCAGTGCCATCAGGGCCAGCCAGGCGCCCGCCGCCAGCGTGCCGGTGATCCAGAACGCGCCGTTGCCCCAGCGCTCCAGGCCGGCGCCGAACACCAGCGGCGCAAAGGCTTGCAGAAAGCGGCCCGGCGCCATGATCAGACCCTGGCGCAGGCCGTAGCCTTGCGGCCCGTAGAACAGCAGCGGCAGCGTGCCTTTTGCAATGGTGAGGATGCCGTTGCCGGCGCCGTGCAACAGGGCAAAGACGGGCGCTGCAGCCGGACCCACGACCACCAGCACCAACACCCCCAGTGGGTGCGTCACGGTGGCCAGCCGGGCCGATAGCAGCGGGTGCCACCGGCGCAGCACGCCAAACTCCAGCAGGCGCCCCGCGACCTGGGCCGGACCCACCAGGGCGGCCACCCCCACGGCAGCGGCCAGCGTCAGGCCGCTGGCCATCAGCAGCCGGGGCAGGTGGGCGGCCATGGCGGTGCTGTTGAACCAGGCCACGGCAAACACGAAAGAGAGCAGGGGGGCGGTCCAGCGGTGTGGCGGCGCGGGAGCGGTGCTCGTGGACGGGGCGGGTGCCGTGCCGTTCGGCGTGGCGGCTGGCAGCGGCGCACCCACCTGCTCGGCGCGCGGCAGCCCGGCGTTGAGGGGCAGGCCCACCAGCAGGTGCAGTACCGCCCAGGCGACACAGGTCCAGCGCCAGCCGAATTCGGCCTGCAGCAAGCTGCTCAGCGGCCAGCCCACGGTACTGGCGAAGCCGGCCACCAGGGTGATGCCGGTGATGGAGGCTCGCGCACCCAGGCCTTGCAGGCGCACCAGTGCCGCGAACGCCGCTTCGTAGAGCCCACCGCCCATGGCCACACCGAGCAACAGCCAGGCCAGCACCAAGCCGGTCGACCCGCGCGCCGCAGACAAGCCCAGAAGCCCGGCGGCAAAGAGGCCGCTGCTCAGGATCAGCACCGGTCGGCCGCCCCAGCGGTCGATGTTGCGCCCGGCCAGCGGGCCCAGCAAAGCCGAGACCACCAGGGCCAGACTGAAGGCCAGCCAGATCCTGGACACCGGCAGCCCAAGGTCTTGTGCCATGGCCGGCGCGATGATGGCGGGCAGGTAGTAGGTTGAAGCCCACGCCAGGGTCTGCGCGCTACCCAGGCGCAGCACCAGTGGCCAGCCCTGGATCATGGGTGGTGGTCCGAGTGGCGCATCGGCGAGAACGTGCGCCGGGGGCCCGTTCAGGCGATGTCGAAAGCGTGAAAACCGAACCGGCCGGCGCGCCGGTCGGCAAAGTAGTGCTCCAGCGTTTCCTTGACGGTGCGAAAGGCGATCTCGTCCCAGGGGATCTGGTCTTCGGTGAACAGCCGCGCTTCCTGCGTTTCGAAGCCGGGGTCGAAGCGCTCGCTGAGCAGGCGGGCGCGGTAGTACATGTGCACCTGGCCCACACGGGCCACGTTCATCAAGGTGAACAAGGGGCCCATTTCGTATTGGGCACCGGCTTCTTCATCGGTTTCGCGCGCGGCACCCTCGGCGGTGGTTTCCCCCAGTTCGAGAAAACCGGCGGGCAAGGTCCACTTGCCCAGACGGGGTTCGATGTTGCGCTTGCACAGCAGCACTTGTTCACCCGTTTCGCCCCAGACCGGCACCGTGCCCACCACGTTCAGCGGATTTTCGTAGTGCACCGTGTGGCAGGCCGGGCAGATGGCGCGGGGCCGGGTGTCGCCGTCGTCGGGCAGGCGGATCTCGACGGCGGTGCCACACTGGCGGCAATGTTTGATGGGTTCGCGGAACATGGCAGGAGTTTAGCGGGCCGTTGTGTCGCCCCCAATGGCGCTCAAAAAAAACGGGCCTCTGGGCCCGTTCTCTTGCTGTGGCGTGCGCGACACGCGGCCAGTGTCTCAGGCCTTTTTGCCGTGCTTGGCAATCAAGGCCTTGGCGGTTTCAAACAGCTGCTTGCCGTTGAAGCCGCGCTTGTCCATTTCCTGCATCCACTCGACTTCGACCAGGCGCGCCTTGCGCTTGAAGTCCTGGGCGTCTGCGGCCGAAATGGTGTGGATGGTGTTGCCCGCGTCGACCGCCGATTTGCGGCCGGCCACGTCGCCCTGCTGCTGCACCTTGCCCAGCCAGCCCGAGGTGGCCAGACCGGAGTTCTTGTCGATCACGGCCTTGAGGTCGGGCGCGAGCGATTGGTACTTGGCCTTGTTCATGGCCATCACAAAGGTGGTGGTGTAGAGCGCACCGCCCGCAGGCGCGAACTCGCTGTGGAACTTGGTGAGTTCTTGCACCTTGACGGCAGGAACCACTTCCCATGGAATGGCGCAGCCGTCGATCACGCCTTTGGAGAGCGCGTCGGGGATTTGTGGCAAAGGCATGCCCACCGGCGTGGCGCCCAGGTAGCCCAGCATCTTGGTGATCTGGCGGGTAGGGCCGCGCACCTTGGAGCCCACCAGGTCTTCGGCGGTTTTGACAAGCTTGTTGCGCATGTGGAACATGCCCGGGCCGTGCACTTGCAGGGCCAGGGGATGCACCTCGCGGAATTCGTCTTGCGCCACGGTCTGCACATATTCCCAATACGCCTTGGAGGTGGCTTCGGCGTCGTTCATCATGAACGGCAGCTCGAACACCTCGATGCGGGGAAAGCGGCCCGGGGTATTGCCCGGCAGGGTCCACACCACGTCGACCAGACCGTCTTTGACCTGGTCGTAGAGCTGCACCGGCGAGCCGCCGAGCTGCATGGCGGGGTAGGCTTCAAACTTGATGCGGCCGTTGGAGTCTTCGCTGACTTTGTCCATCCAGGCCTTGTGCATGTTGAGCCACACATTGGACTGTGGCGACATGAAGGTGTGGAACTTGAGCGTGACGCTTTGCTGGGCAAAGCCCACCAGCGCGGGTGCGCCAAAAGCGATGGCGGCCGAGGACTGGATCAGTTTTCTGCGCTGGATCATGGATGAATTCTCCTGTGGTCGATCAAAAAATGTACGGTTGGGTAGCAACCACCAACCGTAACGGTATTTCGTGGAAAGGGTGACAGGTCAAACCCGCACAATGTGCCGAAATGACCGTGCAAAACACCTTGTTTTTTTAATAAGCTTGCTTATTAAGCAGGGCTCAGGCCACTTGCACCGAGATGGACGTCAATCCGTCCACGCCGCCCACCATGGTGTCGCCTTGCACCACCGCCGCCACACCTTCTGGCGTGCCGGTGTAGATCAGATCGCCGGCCTGCAGTTCCCAGGCGGCGGACAGAACTTCGATGGTTTCTGCCACGTTCCAGATCAGCTTGGCTACGTTGCTGCGCTGGCGGTCGGTGCCGTTGACCTGTATCCAGATCCCGGCTTCGTTGATGGCGCCGGCGTCGGCGGCCACCGTGATGGGCCCAATGGGGGCCGATTGGTCGTAGGCCTTGCCGATGCACCAGGGGCGACCCTGCTTCTTCATGTCGCTTTGCAGGTCGCGGCGTGTCATGTCCAGACCCACGGCGTAACCGTAGATGTGCTGGGCGGCGTCTTGCGCGCGGATGTTGCGACCACCCTTGCCGATGGCCACCACCAATTCGATTTCGTGGTGCAGGTTTTTGGTCAGGCTGGGGTAGGGGATGCTCGCCGTCTGGCCGGCTTCGGCCACCACGATGGCGTCGGCGGGTTTCAGAAAGAAGAACGGTGGCTCGCGGCCGGTGAAGCCCATTTCCTTGGCGTGTTCTTCGTAGTTGCGGCCCACGCAATAGATGCGGTGCACCGGGAAACGCTCGGTATGGCCCAGCACGGGCACGGACACCACGGCGGGTGGGGCAAAGGCAAACGATTCAGACATGGGAAATCCTTTCTTCTCTATGCAAGCCCAGTGCTTGTTGCACCGGACGGTCGGAATAACTGAACAGCACGCAGCCGCCATCGCTTTGAAAGCGGGCAGTGTGCCACGAGGGGATCACAAAAGTGTCGCGCGGGCCGAAGTCAAAAGACCAGGTTTCGGGCGCCGTGCCCGGTTCGCCCCGTTCGAGGCTCACCCGTCCCATGCCTTCGACCACGTTGAACACCGTGCCATCGGTCTGGCGCCAGGGCAGGCCGTTGAACCCGGCGGGCAGGCGTTGCATGAAGGTGGCCATGGTGGGCATGGGCGAGCCACCGCTGGCCGGGTTCACATAGCGCAGCTTCACGCCGTCCCAGGCGTCGATGGGTGCGTCGCGCTCCAGAGCCAACAGGGCTTCGCGGGTGCGCGCATAGGGGTAGCTGAAGATGGGCGAGGTGGCGCCAAAGGGCGCGTCGTAGCGCACCGGCAGCATATTGGCACCGTAGCGGTGGGTGCTGGTGCCCTCGGCCCGCGTCACCGACTGGGTGGCGGTGGCTGCGTTTTCGGCAAAGCCGGCTTCCAGAAACTGCACCAGGGGAATGTCCAGACCATCGAGCCAGACCACCGGGCCATCGGCCTCGCTGCCGTGGTCGTGCCAGGTCCAGCTGGGGGTGATGATGAAGTCGCCCGGCTCCATGGTGGTGCGCTCGCCGTCCACGGCGGTGTAGGCGCCACGCCCCTCGACCACGAAACGCAGTGCGCTCTGGGTGTGGCGGTGGGCGGGTGCCACTTCGCCGGGCAGGATCAATTGCAGGCCGGCGTACAGACCGGGTGTGATGCAGGACTGGCCACGCAGCGACGGGTTTTCCAGGATCAGCACGCGGCGCACGGCCTCTTCGGCGGTGATCAATTCGCCCGCACGCATGAGGTGGGGGCGCACCGCGTCGTAGCGCCAGAGCGCCGGCACGCAGCGCGAGCGCGGTTGCATCGGTACCAGGGCATGCAACACCTCCCACAGTGGCGTGAGGTGCAAGGGCGACATGGCCTCGTAGAGGTGCTGGCGGTCGCTGGCGGGTTTCATGACGGCGTTCATGGTCTCACTCCTGGAACGGGTTCAGCGGGTCTATGCCTTTGTACATCCATTGCAGGCCTGTGAACCCGGCCGATTCGTGGCCGCTCTGGAACAACTGGTTGCGCAATTCGCGGGTGACGCCGGCGGCGTGGTAGATGTCGCCATAGAGGCGGGACGTGAGTTGCACACGGGCGGTGCGCAGGTAGCGCGCCTGCTGGTAGCGCTGCAGCGCCTGCGGCACGTCGTGGCCCCAGCGGCGCAGCGCAGCGCCCAGCACCACCGCGTCTTCGATCGCCTGCCCGGCGCCTTGCGCCAGGTATTGCAGCATGGGGTGCGCGGCGTCGCCGAGCAAGGTGGCGCGGTCCAGGGTCCAGTTCTTGACCGGGTCGCGGTCGCACAGCACCCACATTTTCCAGGTCTCGATCTTGCCCAGCAACTCTCGAACCTGCGGCACCGCCTGGGCGAAGCGGGTGTTGAGCTCTTCCACGTCGCCAAAGGTGTTCCAGCCTTCGTCGTATTTGTCGCTGTGGAACACCGCCACCAGATTGAACAGCTCGCCACGCCGCAAGGGGTAGTGCACCAGGTGGGTTTTTTCGCCACCCCAGAGCAGCACATCGTCGTTCCACAAATGCGCGGGCACCTCTTCGCGCTTGAGCACGGCGCGGTAGGCAATGTGACCGGACACGCGGGGCTTGCCGTCGCCCACGATGGTTTCGCGCACCTTGCTCCAGATGCCGTCGGCACCGATCAGGGCCGCAGCTTCCAGGGTTTCGCCGTTCTCCAGCCGCAGCTTCACACCCTTGCCCTGGTTTTCAAACGCGATGAGTTTGGCTTCGGTGCGCAGGCTCACGTTGGGCAGCGCCTGGCATTGCTGGAGCAGCACGGTGTGCAGGTCGGCGCGGTAGATCACGCCATAGGGGTAGCCGTAGGCGGTGCGGGCCGCGTCGCCCAAGGGCACGTGCACCACCTCTTCGCCGGTGCGCACGTCGTTCATGCCCAGGCCCGGCGGGAAGAAGGCGACCTCGCTCACCGCCTGGGTCAGACCCAGGTGTTCGAACATCTTGAAGATGTTGGGGCCGAGCTGGATGCCGGCACCGATTTCACCAAAGGCGCTGGATTGCTCCAACACCGTGATTTGGTGGCCGTCGCGGGCGAGTACCAAAGCCGCCGCTAGGCCGCCGATGCCACCGCCTGCGATGACGATGGGGAGGGTGATGGGTTGTGTCATGTGTTGTCTCCTTCGGGCTTGCCGGGTGGTGCCCGGTCGGATCGGGGCCTGGACGCTTCGCTGTCGATTTAATAAGTATACATATTAAATGTGGACGCGCAACAGGGTTTACACCACGGCGCGTGGGCCCTGGGTCGGTAAACTCCGCCCATGGTTAAAAGCTATCAATTCCGCCAGGCGCCCGGGCACCTCATCCGCCGCGCCCACCAGATTTCGGTCGGCATCTTCATGGAAGAGCTGGTGGCGTTCGATGTCACGCCGGTGCAGTTTGCGATTCTCAACACGGTCATGGACACGCCGGGCGTCGACCAGGTGACGCTGGCCAACCGGGTGGCGTTTGACGCGGCCACCTCGGGCTCGGTGATTGGCCGGCTGGAGGCCAAGGGCTGGGTGCGGCGCGAGGCCGATGAGCAGGACCGGCGCCGCAAGCTGCTGTGGGTGACGCCCGAGGGCGAGCAGGTGGTGGCCGGCATGAAGCGCGGTGTGGGCAGGACGCAGCAGCGCTTGTTGGCGCCGCTGTCGCCCGACGAGCAAGCCCAGTTGATGGGCTTGCTGGGCCGCCTGGTGCAGGGCCATGAGGATGCCGTGGCCGATTGAGCGCGGCGCACTGGCCTCAGTGTTGTGAGGGCGGCAGCTGCACTTCCAGACCGTCGAGTTCTGGGGTGAGCTGGATCTGGCAGCTCAGGCGGCTGCCGGTTTGCTGTGGAGCGGATGTGAAGGCGAGCATGTCTCGCTCGTCCGGTTCGGGCGCGGGCAGACGGCTGGCCCACGGCTCTGCCAGCATGACGTGGCAGGTGGAACAAATCAGGGTGCCACCGCAATCGGCTGCGATGCCCTGGATGCCCGCTTCCACCGCTGCCTGCATCAGGCTTTGGCCGGGCTTTGCGCGAAGCTCTTGCGTGGATTGATCGGGAGAAATGAAGCGGATGTGGATGCTCATGGCGGGCTGACGATCTGGGTGTTGCTCTGGGTGCAGGGGGGGGGCTTGGGTTCAGGTGCGGGCGAAGTACTCGCGCCGTTCAAAGTCGGTCTTGTCGATCGCCGCGTCGTGGCGTTCGATTTCGCTTTGTTTGATGCGGCAAAAGTAGTGCACAAAGTCGGGCCCCAGGGCCTTGCCCAGCACCGCGTCTTCGCGCAGCGCCTGCAAGGCGTCGCCCAAGTTGTTCGGGATTTTTTCGCCGCCCTCGGCGTAGGGTGCTTCGCAGGCGGGCGGCGGCGTGAGTGCGCGTTCCATGCCATCGAGTCCGGCGTGGATTTGCGAGGCCATGTAGAGATAGGGGTTGGCGGCCGGTTCGCCGATGCGGTTCTCGATCCGGGTCGCCGGGTCGCCCGCCGAACCCACCACGCGCAACATGGCGCCCCGGTTGTCCTGGCCCCAGAGCACCGATTGCGGTGCCAGGGCGTTGGGACGAAAGCGGGCAAAGCCGTTGACCGTGGGGGTGCACAAAGGCGTCATGGCGCGGGCGTGGGCCAGCAGTCCGGCGAGGTAGTGCGCGCCGACGTCCGACAAGCTGTGTCGCGCGTCTGCTGGCGTGCTGCCGGGTGCGGGCGTTGCGCGTACAAAGGCGTTGTCGCCGGTTGTCAAATCCACCAGCGACTGGTGCAGGTGCCAGCCGCTGGACATGATGTGCGGGAACGGCGGGCGGCAGACGAAGCTGGCGTGGTAGCCGGCGCGGCGCAAGGCCTGGCGCACGCCATTGCGAAAGCGCACCATCTGGTCGGCGGCGGTCAGAGCATCGGTGGCATCGAACACGGCTTCGACCTGGCTGGGGCCGAGTTCGATCTCCAGCGACTGCAGGGGCAGGCCCAGCGCCTGCGCGGTGCGTTGCACGATGCGCATCGGCTCGTCGGCCATATCGCTCATGGCCTCGGCCTGCAGGTTGTAGCCGGGGTGGATCATCTCCACCTCGGGCGGCAAGCCGGGCCAGGCGGCCAGTTCGGGGTCGAGTTGGGGACGGGTGTTGGTGATGCGGTAAATGTGGAATTCGACCTCCAGTCCGGTCTTCAGTCCGTAGCCGGCTGTGCCCAACCGGGCCAGCGCCTGTTGCAGCAGGCGGCGCGTGTCCAGCAGCACCGGCTGACCATCCGGGTACCAGGGCTGGCAACGCAACCACCCGGTGTGTTCGGCCCAGGGCAGCACCTGGAAGCTGCTGGGATCGGGCAACAGCATCAGATTGCCAGCGCCGGCAAAGCCGGGCAGGTCGGCCGACCCACCAGGTTCAAACACCTTCCAGGCGGTGCGGTCGGCGGTGTCCTT
>NZ_JBFJMY010000129.1:0-10547 GCF_041633695.1 Hydrogenophaga sp. | reverse complement strand
GATCACCACGCCCAGCTCGGCCGACGTGGCCTGCAACGACGCCGCGTAGCCCACCGGGTAACCGTGTTTGACCAGGGCGGGAATCAGGATCGCACCGATGGCAAACGTGGTCGCCACCGAAGAGCCCGAGACCGCTGCAAAAATCATACAGGTCAGCACGCAAGTCATGGGCAGGCCGCCCTGCACGCCGCCGACCAGCGACTTGGCAAAGTTGACCAGGCGGCGCGAGATGCCGCCGGTTTCCATCAAGTGGCCGGCCAGGATGAAGAAGGGGATGGCGGCCAGCGGAAACTTGTCGATGGCCGAGAACATCTCCTTGGGCACCAGGATGAGTTGGCGGCTGTCGAAGAGCGCGATGCCCAGCACGGCGGAGCCGCCGATGGACACCGCGATCGAGATGCTGAATGCAAAGCACACCAGCATGGTGACAAGTAGGGTCAATGGCATGGTTGTGTTCTTTTAGGAATGCCGATGGCAGGGTGCTGAGCGGGCGAGAAGGAGAGCACGGGTGCGGCGAACGGCTTCATTGCGCGTTGGCCAGCTCTTCGTTTTGGGGGTCGAGGTGGTGCGCCAGCGTGGCCACCACCGCGAGCAAGGCGCCCATGGGCACAGCGGCGTAGGCCCAGGCCATGGACAGCTCCATGCTGGCAAACGTCTGGAAACGCACGCGCCAGACCAGATCGGCGCCGAACCAGATCAGCACGCCAAAAAAGGCCAGGTGCACGCCGGTGATGATGCTGCGCACCACGCGCCGCCAGGTGCCACGCGACAGGCGCAACATCAGATCGACCGAGACCAGCGCGCCCTTGCGCACCGCCACGACCACGCCAAACATGACCATCCAGATCAGCAGGCGGCGCATGATTTCTTCGGTCCACACCGAAGGCTGGGAGAAGACGAAGCGGGTGACCACTTGCCACATACCCAGGCAGGAAATGATGGCCAGCAGCAAACAGGCCAGTGTGTGGCACAGGCTGGTGACCCGAAGGTCCAAGGCGAGGATGAGGGATTTCATGGCAGCGATCGGTGTAGGCGTCTCGGACGCATCAACAACAAGGCAATAGCAGCAGGCAAGGACGGCGTGTCTTCAAACCGGGCATACCCGCAGACCGGATCCACCGGCCCGCGGGTATGAACCCCAGGGGGAATGACGCGCCGCAAACGCGGCGCGGCAGACTTACTTCACCGCCTGGATGGCGGCGATCTTGTCGGCACCAAACTCTTTGGCGAACTCGGCGTAGGCCGGGGCGACGGCTTTGCGGAAGCTCGCGCCATCCACCTTCTTGTCCACCACCATGCCGTCTTTTTCCAGCAGGGCAATGCCGGTGTCTTCGTCGTCGTTCACCTTCTTGCGCTGGGCGGCCGCACCCTTTTTGGCCGCTTCGGTGAAGACCTTTTTGTCCGCGTCGGACAACTTGTTCCAGACCGCAGGCGACAGGATCAGCGCGGCGGGCGAATACACGTGGCCGGTCAGCGACAGGTACTTCTGCACTTGCGAGAACTTGGAGGCGAGGATCACCGGGATCGGGTTTTCCTGGCCATCAACCGTGCCTTGCTGCAACGCGGTGAACAGCTCGGGGAAGGCCATGGGCGTGGGCAGGATGCCAAAGGTTTTGTAACCATCCATGTGCACCTTGTTTTCCATGGTGCGCATCTTCAGGCCGGCGGCGTCGCTGGCGCTGTGGATCGCGTGCTTGCTGTTGGTCATGTGGCGAAAACCGTTCTCCGTCCAGGCCAGGTTGATCAGGCCCTTGGCGGCCATTTTCTTCTGCAGGTCCTGGCCAATGGGGCCGTCCATCACCTTGCGGGCATGGTCGTAGTCGCGGAACAGGAAGGGGATGTCCACGATCTTCACTTCGGGCACGAAATTGCCCAGCGGACCGGTGGAGGTGTTCACCAGATCTTGCGTGCCCAGTTGCACGGCTTCGATCTGCTCGCGCTCACCGCCCAGGGCCGACGACGGGAACTGCTGGCACTTGTAGCGGCCTTGTGTGCCTTTTTCCATTTCATCGCAAAACACGGTGGAACCCACGCCGTAGTGCGAGGTGGCCGACGTGGCGTATCCGATCTTCAAAATGGTCTGGGCCTGTACGCCGGAGGCGGTGGCGAGGATCGCGGCCAGTGCAAGGGGTTTGAGCAGAGATGTCATGGAAAGTCTCCTGTGGTTGGAATGGAACGGGAACGGAAAAAAATCAAACCAGACCCAGGCGCTCAAGCGCACCGGGGTGGGTCACGGCCTCGGCGTGGTCTTGCACATACTGGTGCAGCACGCTGGTGAAATCGGGGTCGGCTTGCAGACCCAGGGCGGCGGTGCGGCGGCTTTCAAAACGCGAGGGCCAAGCCGCCACGATCTTCGCTATCGCCGCGTCCGGTGTATAGCCAATGAGCGACAGCGGCTCAGGGCCAGCCAAGTTTTCCAGCGCTTGCAGCATGTCGCGCACGCTCACCGTGAGCGCGGGCAGGTTGATCGCGGTGCGGCCACCAAAGGCCTCGCGGCTGGCCTCGGCCACCGCCAGAATGCCGGCGACGGTATTGGCCGGTGACGAGAGGGCGACCTCGGTGTCCAGGCCCACCGGGCAGTTGCTGGGCTGTCCAGCCAGTGGTTCGCGAAACAGGCCCGACAGGAAGCCGGACGCCGCGCCATTGGGCTGGCCCGGGCGCACAGAAACCGTCATCAAGCGCGCTGCTCGCCCATCGATGAAACCCTTGCGCGTGTAGTCGGCCACCAGTTGTTCGCACACGAACTTGTGGATGCCGTAGCTCGATTGCGGCGTGGGCAGCGTGTGATCCTGCACCACGGCGGGCAGCGGAAGCGCTGGGTCGCTGCCGAACACGGCCACCGAGCTGGAGAAGAAAAACAGCGGCGGCGCATGGCCGGCTGCGGTTTGTGCGCGGCAGGCGTCGAGCAGGGCGCGGGTGCTGTCGAGGTTGGCGTGCAGGCCCAGGTCGAAGTTGCTCTCGCATTCGCCGGAAACCGCCGATGCGAGGTGGAACACCGCGTCCCACGGCTGTGCCATGAGAGCGGGCACGCTGGCCAGCAGATCGCCGACATGGCTGTGCACCCGGGCGTCCTGCGTGAGCGTGGGGTCGCGCGGTCCGACCAGGTCGGCCAGCATCAACCGGGTGATGCTGCGCCCGCCGAGCTGGCCGCGTGCCAGCAAGGCGGTGGCCAGGCCACGGCCCAGGAATCCGGCGCCGCCGGTGATGAGGATGTTCATGCGCTGACTTTCTTCGATGCGTGGTAGCGGTGCAGCCAGCCCAGGCCTTCGCTGGTGCCGGCCCGGGGGCGGTATTCGCAGCCGACGAAACCGTCGTAACCGAGCTGGTCGAGCAAATCGAGCAGGTGCGGGTAGTTCACTTCACCCCCGTCGGGTTCGTTGCGGTCGGGCACACCGGCGATCTGGATATGGCCCACGCCGCTGAAGTGCTGCTGCAGGCGCTTGCTCAGATCGCCCTCCGTGATCTGGCAATGGTAAAAATCCATTTGCACCTGCAGGTTGGGCGCAGCCACCTCGGCCAGCACATCGTGCGCCTGCTGCTGCCGGCTCAAAAAGTAGCCGGGCATGTCACGGGCGTTGATCGGTTCGATCAGCAACGTGATGCCCAACGGCTGCAGCCGCCGCGCCGCTTCGCGCAAATTGTCCACGTAGGTGGCGTGCATGGCCGCAGCGCTGGCGTCGGTTGGCTCCAGCCCGGCCATGGCGTGCAGCCGCTTGCAACCGGTGGCCACCGCATAGGCCAGGGCACGGTCCACGCTGTCGGCGAACTCGGCTTCTCGGCCCGGGTGGCAGGCCATGCCACGCTCACCCGCGTCCCAGTTGCCCGGCGGCAGGTTGAACAGCGCCTGGGTCAGCCCATTGCCCCTCAGGCGTGCCGAGATGTCGGCTGGTGGATGGTCGTAGGGGAACAGGTATTCCACGGCGGTAAAGCCATCTTGCGCGGCGGCAGCGAAGCGGTCGAGGAACGGCACCTCGGTGTACATCATGGTCAGGTTGGCGGCGAAACGGGGCATGGTATGGGTGGCGGAATAAAGGGATTTACCAGGGCACGCCAAACTGCGTGCGCAAGGCCTCGATCTGGGCTTCGCTCAGGGGTGTGAGGGCGCGCGCACCCAGCAGCCACAGGCGTGCGGTTTCTTCCAGTTCTTCCAGCAGCGCCATGGCGCTGGCCGGGCTGTCGTGCCAGACGGTGGGGCCCAGGCGCTCCAGCAGCACCGCGCGCAACGGCGTGGAACGGGCCTGGATGTGGGCGGCCACCGCATCGGCCACGGCAGGATCGCCGGGGCGGTGGTAGGGAATCAGCGGCACATGGCCGACTTTCATCAGTTGGTAGGGCGTGAGCGGCGGCAGTATGTCGTCGGTCCGCCAGACCCCCAACAGACTGAGGGCCACCAAGTGGGTGGAATGGGTGTGCAGCACGCAGTGCGCGCTGGGCGCGGAGGCGTAGATACGGCGGTGCAAAACCAAGGTCTTGCTGGCGCGCGGGCCGCTGCGCGGCTGGCCATCGGCATCCACCCAGGCGATGTGCTCCGGATCGAGAAAACCCAGACAGGCGTCGGTGGGTGTGATGAGAAAGCCGCCGCCCTGCTCGGCGCTCAGGCGCGCACTGATGTTGCCCGCCGTGGAGTGCGCGTGGCCGCGCTGGAACAGCGAGGCGCCGACACGCACGATCTCGTCGCGCAAGAACCGTTGTTCCCTGGGCCAGTTGTTCATGCCAGGGCCACTCCGGCTTCGCGCAAGGCCTGGGCGAAGAAGTCGACGCCGCCAAAGTTGCCGGACTTGAGCGCCAGCAACAGGGCTTGCCCACCATCGGGCAGATCGGCCTGGGTCCACGGCACGCCAGGACAGATGGGCGCACCGATGCGCAATTGCCGCACCGCCAACGCCTGCACCACGGCGCCCGAGGTTTCGCCGCCGGCCACCACCAGGCGGCGCACGCCCGCCTGCACCAGGCCGCGTGCCACGGCGGCCAGCGTGTCTTCAACCACCTTGCCCGCTGCCTCCACGCCGAGTTCGGCCTGCACCGCCTGCACCCGTTCGGGCGCCGCCGTCGCGTACAACAAGACCGGGCCGCTGGCCAGTGCCGGAACGGCTTGCGCCAGCCAGTGCTCGGCGCTTTGTTCGCCCCGGTGCAGGGCCAGGGGATCGAGCGCGAAGGCACGGCGGCCATCGGCCACCCAGCGCGCCACCTGGGCGTTGGTGGCCTCTGAACACGATCCCGACAAAACCGCCGCCGGACCCTGCACCGTCGCCAACTGTGCGGCACTGTCGCCGGCTTGCAGCCAGCCGCGCCGCCGGTAGGCCGGCGCCAGTCCCAGCGCCACGCCGGAACCGGCGGTGAGCAGTGGCAAGTCGGCACAGGCCTCGGCCAGGGTCAGCAAATCCGCGTTGTCGATGGCGTCGGCCACGGCGATGCGCACGCCCTCGGTCCGCAGTTGCGCGATCCGCCCTGTGGCGTCGGCCCGCAGCGCGTCGTACCGGAGCAAGCCCACTTGCTGCGCGGATTGCGACTGCAGCACGCGCACCAGGTTGGCGTCGGTCATGGGGGTGAGCGGGTGCTGGCGCATGCCCGAGTCGCTGAGCAATTGGTCGCCCACGAACAAATGGCCCCGGAACACGGTGCGGCCGTTTTCCGGGAAGGCTGGGCAGGCGATGCTGAAATCCGTGCCCAGGGCCTGCATCAGCGCGTCCGTCACCGGGCCGATATTGCCTTCGGCGGTGGAGTCGAAAGTCGAGCAGTACTTGAAATAGATCTGGCGCGCGCCGGCGTCTTGCAAGGCCTTGAGCGCTTGCAGCGATTGCGCCACCGCATCGGCGGCGGGCACGGTGCGGGTCTTGAGCGCGACCACCACCGCGTCCGCCTCGGGCAGGCCGGTGTCCGGCACACCCAGCACCTGCACCGTCTGCATGCCACCGCGCACCAGCATGCTGGCCACATCGGTGGCGCCGGTGAAGTCGTCTGCGATCACGCCCAGGATCATGGCTGGGCCTCGGCCTCGGCTGCGGCGGGCAGTTCCAGCCCGGCCAGCGCGGCGTAGTACTTCACCACGGCCGCGTCGTCTTCTGCGCCCAGGCCCATGGCGGCGGTGGACAGGTAGACCTGGTGGGCGGCGGCGGCCAGTGGCAGCGGGAATTTCAAATGGCGCGCGGCGTCGAGCACGATGCCCAGGTCTTTCACGAAGATGTTCACCGCCGACAGCGGCGTGTAATCCCCATCCAGAATATGCGGCACGCGGTTTTCGAACATCCAGCTGTTGCCGGCTGCGTTGCAGATCACCTCGTAGAGCTGGTGCGGGTCGGCACCGGCCTTGATGCCCAGAGCCATGGCTTCGCAAGCGGTGGCGATGTGCACACCCGCCAGGTGCTGGTTCACCATCTTGACGGTGGAGCCCACCCCGGCCTGGTCGCCCAGGCGGTAGACCTTGCCGGCAAAGGCGTTCAACAGATCGCCCGCCGCGTCAAAGGCTTCGGGCTTGCCCGAGGCCATCACCGTCATCTGCCCTTGTTGGGCTTTCTTGGCGCCGCCAGACACCGGTCCGTCGATCAGCCACAGGCCGTGCTCGGCCAAGCGCCGCTCCCAGACCGGCGGCAAGGCCGGGTCTACCGTGGCCGAGGTGATGACCACCGAGCCGCGCTTCAAATGCGCCACCAGGCCTTGTTCACCGAACAACACGGTCTCTGTCTGCGCGGCGTTGACCACCAGCACCAGCACCACGTCGCAATGGGGGGCCAGCTCGGCCAGGCTGGCGGCGGCTTTGCCGCCCGCTTGTTCGAAACTCTGCAAGGCCTCGGCCCGGGGATCAAAGCCCCAAGTGGGCACGCCCTGGCGAACAGCGGACAGGGCGGCGCCCATACCCATGGAGCCCAGGCCAATCACGCCCAGGGTTTTGGATGTCTTGGTATTCATGTTTTGGAAGAAAGGCCAGATGGAGAGAGCAAGGCGTCCAGCGTTCTGCGTATCGGCGGCGCCGCCTGTTCGATGCGCTGGGCGGCGTTGACCATGTGGCGCATGGCCGCCTGGCGCGCCGCCACCGCGTCGCCGCGCATCACGGTTTCGGCAATGGCGCGGTGCTCTTGCTTCACCTGCACCATGTACTCGCTGTCCAGGGCTTCGTTGGTGCGGGTCACCCGCATGGCTTCGCGCTGGTATTGCTCCAGAAAGCCCAGCAGACGCTCGTAATGCGGGTTGTCGGTGGCGCGGGCAATGCAACGGTGGAAGATCAGGTCGGCCTCCACGCCTTCGGCCCCATGCGGCGGACACGCCTCCAAGGCATCCAGCGCCAGGCCAATGGCAACGGCTTTTTCGGGCGTGATGCGCGCGGCGGCCAGAGCCGCCACGTCGGCCTCGATGCCACGGCGCACCTCGACCACCTGCAACACGCTGTCCATCGAGGTCAGCACGGTGGGGTCGAAAGCCAGGGCGCGCGCCTGGTGGCGGGCCGCCACAAACACGCCCGCCCCTTGCCGCGAGTTCAACAAGCCGATGGACTTGAGGCGGCTGACCGCCTCGCGGATCACGGTGCGCGAAACTCCGAACTGCTCGGACAGGCGCTGCTCGGTGGGCAGGCGCTCGTCGGGCGCGAGTTCGCCCGATTCGATGCGCTGCATCAACAAGGCGGCGAGCTTGTCGGTCAGGCGTTCGGGCGCCTGCAGCAGTTCATTCGATTCCAAATTCATATGGTCATCATACAAATTTAGCCTGGATAAAAGATGGGTGGAAACCCTTGGAGGCGGCCCAAATCGACGGCGGCCTTCGCCCTGCGCCAAAAGCCCCTTCCCTGTCCTTCGCCGCCCAACCCGCAGTTGCTGCGGCGCGGTGGCCTGCGCACACCTGTGCTCACCGACCCCGCGACCCAACCCGGCCGGGCGTTGCGCGGTGTGCATGGCCTAAAAGCCTGCGCGGCAGAAAAGGCGCCGGCTCCTAGGGCACCACTGGCCCGACCCACCGGGCGCGGGGGTATACCGGTGGTTCACACACAAACCCTGTTCAAGATTTAGACTGTTTGGCCTGCGTGGCCGCCCCACCACCCGGCCACCCCACTCGCTGAACGGAGCCCCCTTGTCCTTATCCCCGCCCGCCGTGCCCCTGCCCGGCTCCCTTTCCGACCCCATCGTGCGTGTGCGCGGTGTGAACAAAACCTATGCGAGCGGCTTCCAGGCGCTCAAGCACATCGACCTCGACATCCGGCGCGGCGAAATCTTCGCGCTGCTCGGGCCCAACGGCGCGGGCAAGACCACGCTGATCGGTATCGTCTGCGGCCTCGTGAACCCCAGTGCCGGCAGCGTCTCCGCCGACGGCCACGACATCGTGCGCGACTACCGCGCGGCCCGCGCCTGCATCGGCCTGGTGCCGCAAGAACTGCACACCGACGCGTTTGAATCGGTCTGGGCCACGGTCAAATTCAGCCGCGGCCTGTTTGGCAAAGCGCCCGACGACGGCCACCTGGAAAAAGTGTTGCGCGATCTCTCGCTGTGGGACAAGCGCCATGCCAAGATCATGACGCTCTCGGGCGGCATGAAGCGGCGCGTGCTGATCGCCAAGGCGCTGTCGCACGAACCCAAGATCCTGTTTCTCGACGAGCCCAGCGCCGGCGTCGACGTGGAACTGCGGCACGACATGTGGCGCATGGTGCGCAAGCTGCGCGAAGCCGGCACCACCATCATCCTGACCACGCACTACATCGAAGAGGCCGAAGACATGGCCGACCGCATTGGCGTGATCAACAAGGGCGAGCTGATCCTGGTGGAAGACAAACATGTGCTGATGCGCAAGCTGGGCAAGAAGCAGCTGACCATGAGCCTGCAGCAGGCGCTGGAGCGCATACCGGCGGGCTTGTCCAGCCTGCCGCTGGAGCTGTCCGCCGACGGGCTGACCCTGGTCTACACCTTCGATACGCAACAGGAAGAAACCGGCATCGCCGAACTGCTGCGCGCCCTGGCCGAACACGGCATCGACTTCAAAGACCTGCGCTCCAGCGAAAGCTCGCTGGAAGAGATCTTCGTCAGTCTGGTGCACCAACCCACGGAAAAACCCGCATGAACACCCACGGCATCCGCGCCATCTACCGCTTCGAAATGGCCCGCGCCTTTCGAACCCGCATGCAAAGCATCGCCTCGCCGGTGATCTCGACCTCGCTGTATTTCATCGTCTTTGGCAGCGCCATCGGTTCGCGCATGGGCGACATCGACGGCATCAGCTACGGCGCCTTCATCATCCCCGGCCTGGTGATGCTGTCCTTGCTCAACGAAAGCATCTCCAACGCCTCGTTTGGCATCTACATGCCCAAGTGGTCCGGCACGGTGTACGAACTGCTGTCGGCCCCGGTGTCGTGGTTCGAGGCGCTGGTGGGTTACGTGGGCGCGGCGGCCACCAAGTCCATGATGCTCGGCCTGCTGATCCTGGCCACCGCCCGCCTCTTTGTGCCCTACGAAATCGCGCATCCGTTCTGGATGTTCGGTTTTCTGCTGTTGACCTCGGTGAGCTTCAGCCTGTTCGGTTTCATCATCGGCCTGTGGGCCGACGATTTCCAGAAACTGCAGGTCGTGCCGCTCATGATCGTGACGCCGCTCACCTTCCTCGGTGGCGCTTTCTACTCCATCAACATGTTGCCGCCCCTGTGGCAAAAGCTCAGCCTGATCAACCCGGTTGTCTACCTGATCAGCGGCTTTCGCTGGAGCTTTTACGGCGTGGCCGACGTGCACATCGCCGTGAGCGCGGGCATGACCCTGGCCTTTCTCGGTATCTGCCTGGTGCTGGTGTGGTGGCTGTTCAAAAGCGGCTACAAGCTCAGGCACTGAGGCTGGGCTGCCCTGGGCGGGAAAACACGGGTGGCCGTTTTTCCACAAAAGCCAGGGCCGCCTCGCGGAAATCCGGGGTCATCAAACCCAGCACCTGGGTGTGGTTCTCCAGTTCGATCGCCGCGTCCAGACTGCCCGCATCGAGGTTGCTCCACATCAGCGGCTTGGTGTGTGCGGTGGCGTAGGGGCTGTTGCGCAGAATCTGCTCGGCGCTCTCCAGCGCACGCGCGTGCAAAGCCCCGGGCTCGACCACGTCCACCACCAAGCCGGCGCTCAGCGCTTCCTGCGCCGGCATGGGCCGCCCGGTCAGCATGAGTTCGAACGCCCGGGCCGCACCGATCAGGCGCGGCAAGTGATAGCTGATGCCACATTCCCCGGCGGTCAGGCCGATGCGCACCGCGCCCACATGGAACGAAGCACCGGGCGCCGCAAAACGCAGGTCGGCGGCCAGCGCCAGCGCCATGCCCGCACCCACGGCCACCCCCTGCACCTCTGCGATCACCGTGGCCTCGGTCGCGCGCAGGCGCCGGATCAGGCCAGAAAAACAACGCTGCAAATCCCAGGCGGCGTCCACGTCCATCGCCAGGCGGCCCTCTGCGTCCAACACCGACTTGAGATCCAGACCGGCGCAGAAACCCTTGCCCGCGCCACACAGCACGATCACCCGGACCGATGGATCGCCCAGCACGCTGTCCAGAATTTCGTGGAACAGCCGCAGATCCGTCAGGCGCATGGCGTTGAGCTGGGCCG
>NZ_JBFJMY010000128.1:0-10580 GCF_041633695.1 Hydrogenophaga sp. | reverse complement strand
CCGGAACAGCGACCGAACTGGACACCAGCTACCTCGAAACCCTGCTGGGCTACAACGCGCGGCGGGCTGCGCTCTCGGTGATTGCCGTGTTTCTGCAGCGCATGGCACCCTTTGGTCTGCGCCCGGTGGACTTCTCGGTGCTCACGCTGGTGGCCCACAACCCGGGGGTGACCTCGCGCCAGATCTGCGCCACGCTCGACATCCTGCCGCCCAATCTGGTGAGCATGGTCAAGAGCCTGGAAAAACGCGGTCTGATCCTGCGCCGCGCCCACCCCACCGATGGCCGGGCCCAAGGTCTGCACCTGACACCCTCGGGAAAGAAGACCCAGGCCCAGGCCCAGATCACGGCCACCCAGCTTGAGCAGGATGTGTCTGGTGCCTTAAGTAACGAAGAGTTGCAACTGCTGAACCACCTGCTGCGCAAGGTCTACCGGCGCTGAAAGGGGCGCCGCAAGCGGTTGGCGCATGCGGCAACCGGCGTATAGTGATTTGTCAGCCCGGCCAGGCGAATCAGGAGACTTGTCCATGGGTGCCCAAGCGCATGCCGCCACCATTCAGCTGTTCGATCTGCTGGAATCCCGCTATGCGCTGCGCGTCATCTGGGCGCTGGCCGATGGCCATCCACAGACTTTTCGGCTGCTGCAAGACAGCGTGGGTGGCGCCACGCCGAACACGCTCAACACCCGGCTCAAAGAGTTGCGCGCGGCCTGGCTGGTCGAGCACGGCGGCAGCGGTTATCAACTCACGCCCCAGGGCGCCGATCTGGCCCGCCGGCTGGGCGAAGTGCCGTCTTTCGCCGGCAAATGGGTGCACAGCTCGGTCCGCGAAGCCCACACCACGCCGCGCCGAGGCTAGTGCCTGCGGCGGTGCATCAAAAAACGGGGCTGCTCACCACCGTCTGGCGCTGCTCGCCCAAACCACGCCCACCTAGGGTGATCACGTCGCCCACCTTCAGATACAGCGGTGGCTTGTGCCCCATGCCCACACCGGGTGGCGTTCCCGTCGGGATCACATCGCCGGGCTGCAAGGCCATGAAACGGCTCAGATAGCTCACGATGGTGGCCACACCAAAAATCATGGTGCGGGTATTGCCGGTCTGGCGCCGCTCGCCATTCACGTCCAGCCACAAATCCACGCTCTGCACTTCACCCAGCTCGTCCGGCGTCACCAGCCAGGGACCAATGGGGCAGTGGCTGGGGTAGCTCTTGCCCTTGGCCCACTGCCCTTCGTATTCGGTCTGGTAGGCGCGCTCGGACACATCGTTGACCAGGCAGTAGCCCGCCACACAATCCAGCGCTTCGTCTTCGCTCACGTGCCAGGCGGTACGCCCGATCACGATGCCCAGTTCCACTTCCCAATCGAGCTTCTGGGAACCCGGCGCCAGCCACACGTCGTCGTTCGGGCCGCTGATGGACGCGCTGTGTTTGTTGAACACAATCGGCTGGCCGGGCACCTTCAAGCCCGACTCCGCCGCATGGTCGGCGTAGTTCAGGCCGATGCAGACCACGTTGCCCACACCGCCCACGCAAGCGCCCAAACGGGTATCGGGCGGCAGCAAAGGCAGGCTCGTGGGATCGAGCGCGGCCAGGCTCGACATAAAATCAGGCCCCAGAGCGGCGGGCGCAATGTCGGTCAACACACGGCTGAGATCGCGCAAGCCACCGGTTGCGTCCACGACGCCGGGTTTTTCGGCGCCTTTCGGACCGTGGCGAAACAGTTTCATGATGCATCTCCTGGGCAGCAAAAGCGCCCACTGTAACGCCGCAACCAAGAACCGTGGCGAAGCCGATTTCCGACCTGATTGAGGGTCCATCCGTTACTTTGACCCAAAGCCCTTGAAATTCGGGAACTTGGCTCCATTTGCTACGCAAAGCGATAAACCGGTACAGGTTTTCCCGGTTTTGCGCCGAGGACCACCGCCCATTTCTTCTTCATTTCAGCCATTCGAACCCAGCACATGAGCAAAATGCACGACCCAGCCGACCAACCGACCAACCAGGCCAGTGCGGCCGATACCGCTCCGGTCGGGGCAGAAGAAGCCTTGGCAGCCCAGGCGGCCAACGAAGCCGACGAACAAAACGCGCTGGTCAACGAGCTGGCGGCGCTCAAGGCCAGCAACGCCGATCTGGCCGACCAGTTTCTGCGCGCCAAGGCCGAGGCCGAAAACGCCCGCCGCCGCGCCGAAGACGAGGTCAGCAAGGCGCGCAAGTTCGCGGTGGAGAGTTTTGCCGAAAGCCTGCTGGCCGTGGCCGACAGCCTGGAAGCTGGTCTGGCGATTGCAGACGCCACGCGCGAACAGCTGCGCGAGGGCTCGGAGGCCACGCTGAAACAGCTCAAAAGCGCGCTGGAGCGCCACAAGGTGCTGGAAATCAACCCCGGCCCGACGCAAAAATTCGACCCCCACCAGCACCAGGCCATCAGCATGGTGCCGGCAGAGCAGGAAGCCAATACCGTGGTGAGCGTGCTGCAAAAAGGCTATCTGATCGCCGACCGCGTGCTGCGCCCGGCCCTGGTGACGGTGGCCGCGCCCAAGTGAGCTTGAACGCTTGGGGCTGAGCGTTGGGCGCACGCGGTATTTCCGCCAGACGCTCCACACGCCATGCACAAGCTGCGCCCTTGAAATCCACAGACTTATCCACATCTCTTCAACATCTTTTTCATCTTCATCGGAGCTACAAAAATGGGACGAATCATCGGCATTGACCTGGGTACCACCAACTCGTGCGTATCCATCATGGAAGGCAACACCACCAAAGTGATCGAAAACAGCGAGGGTGCACGCACCACGCCATCGATCGTGGCCTATCAGGAAGACGGCGAAGTGCTGGTGGGCGCCAGCGCCAAGCGCCAGGCCGTGACCAACCCCAAGAACACGCTGTACGCGATCAAACGCCTGATCGGTCGCAAGTTCACCGAAAAAGAAGTGCAGAAGGACATCAACCTGATGCCTTATTCCATCGTGGCCGCCGACAACGGTGACGCCTGGGTGGAAGTGCGCGGCAAGCAGCTCTCGGCCCAGCAGGTCAGCGCCGACATCCTGCGCAAGATGAAAAAAACCGCTGAGGACTACCTCGGCGAAGCCGTGACCGAAGCCGTGATCACGGTGCCCGCCTACTTCAACGATGCCCAGCGCCAGGCCACCAAAGACGCCGGTCGTATCGCCGGCCTGGACGTGAAGCGCATCATCAACGAGCCCACCGCTGCGGCCCTGGCCTTTGGCCTGGACAAGCAGGAAAAGGGTGACCGCAAGGTCGCTGTCTATGACTTGGGTGGTGGCACCTTCGACGTGTCCATCATCGAGATCGCCGATGTCGATGGCGAAAAACAGTTCGAAGTGTTGTCCACCAACGGCGACACCTTCCTGGGTGGCGAGGACTTCGACCAGCGCATCATCGATTACATCGTCACCGAGTTCAAGAAAGAACAAGGCGTCGACCTGACCAAGGACGTGCTGGCCCTGCAGCGCCTGAAGGAAGCCGCTGAAAAGGCCAAGATCGAGCTCTCCAGCTCGTCCGCGACCGATCTGAACCTGCCCTATATCACCGCCGATGCATCGGGCCCCAAGCACCTGAACATCAAGCTCACCCGCGCCAAGCTGGAAGCTCTGGTGGAAGAGCTGATCGAGCGCACCATCGCGCCTTGCCGCACCGCCATCAAAGACGCCGGCGTCAGCGTGGGCGATATCCACGACGTGATCCTGGTCGGTGGCATGACCCGCATGCCCAAGGTGCAGGAGAAGGTGAAGGAATTCTTCGGCAAGGAGCCACGCAAGGACGTGAACCCCGACGAAGCCGTGGCCGTGGGCGCTGCCATCCAGGGCCAGGTGCTCTCCGGTGACCGCAAAGACGTGCTGCTGCTCGACGTGACCCCGCTGTCGCTCGGTATCGAGACCATGGGTGGTGTCATGACCAAGATGATCCAGAAGAACACCACCATCCCGACCAAGTTCAGCCAGGTGTTCTCGACCGCCGAAGACAACCAGCCCGCCGTGACCATCAAGGTGTTCCAGGGCGAACGCGAAATCGCCACCGGCAACAAGATGCTTGGCGAGTTCAACCTGGAAGGCATTCCGTCTGCGGCCCGCGGCACGCCACAAATCGAGGTGAGCTTCGACATCGACGCCAACGGCATCTTGCACGTGGGCGCCAAGGACAAGGGCACCGGCAAAGAAAACAAGATCACCATCAAGGCCAACTCGGGTCTGTCGGAAGACGAGATCCAGCAAATGGTGAAAGACGCCGAGCTCAACGCCGCCGACGACAAGAAGAAAGTCGAGTTGGTACAGGCCCGCAACCAGGGCGAAGCCATGGCGCACAGCGTGAAGAAAACGCTGGGCGAACATGGCGACAAGCTGGAAGCCGCCGAGAAAGAAGCCATTGAAGCAGCCATCAAGGAGCTCGAGGAAGCCGTGAGCGGTGAAGACAAAGACGCCATCGAAGCCAAGACCGAAGCCCTGATGACCGCCAGCCAGAAGCTGGGCGAAAAGGTTTACGCCGCTTCGCAGGCCGAACAAGCCGCAGCGGCGGGCGCAGCGCCCGGTGGCGAGGCACCCGCCGGTGGCCATGCCGCCGAAGACGACGTGGTCGATGCCGAGGTGAAAGAAGTCAAGCGAGACTGATTTGCAGACCCAGGCATTGGCCCTGATCCACCTACCCGCCGCCGCGCTCGGTCACGCCTCAGTGACCGTTCGCGGCGTCCGTGTTCCCAAACGACCCTGACGACACCATGGCCAAACGCGACTTTTACGAAATCCTGGGTGTACCCAAAAACGCCTCGGACGAGGAAATCAAAAAAGCCTATCGCAAGCTTGCGATGAAGCACCACCCGGACCGCAACCAGGGTGACGCATCCAAGGGTGCCGAAGAGCGTTTCAAAGAAGCCAAAGAGGCTTACGAAATGCTCTCGGACCCGCAGAAGAAGGCGGCCTACGACCAGTACGGCCACGCCGGCGTCGACCCCAATATGCGCGGCGGTGCGGGCGGCGCCGAAGGCTTTGACGGTTTCTCTGGCGCCTTTGGCGACATCTTTGGCGACATCTTCGGCGGTGCGCGCGGCCAGCGCAGCGGCCGTCAGGTCTACCGCGGCGCCGACCTGTCTTACGCCATGGAAATCTCCCTGGAAGAGGCCGCGACCGGCAAAGAGAGCCAGATCCGCATTCCTTCGTGGGACAACTGCGACACCTGCAAAGGCACGGGCGCCAAACCCGGCACCAGCGTCAAGACCTGTTCCACCTGCCATGGCCAAGGCCAGGTCCAGATTCGCCAGGGCTTCTTCAGCGTGCAGCAGACCTGCCCGCATTGCCACGGCACCGGCAAGGTCATCCCCGAACCCTGCGTCACCTGCCACGGCCAGGGCAAGATCAAGAAGCAGAAAACCCTGGAAATCAAGATCCCTGCGGGCATCGACGACGGCCAGCGCATCCGCAGCACCGGCAACGGCGAACCCGGTCAAAACGGTGGCCCTTCGGGCGACCTGTACATCGAAATCCGGCTGCGCAAGCACGACATCTTCGAGCGCGAGGGCGACGACCTGCACTGCCAGGTGCCGGTCTCGATGACCACCGCCGCCCTCGGCGGCGAGATCGACGTGCCCACCCTGCAAGGCAAGGCCACCATCGACCTGCCCGAAGCCACCCAAAGCGGCAAAACCTTCCGCCTGCGTGGCAAGGGCCTGAAAGGCGTGCGCAGCAGCTACCCCGGCGATCTGTACTGCCACGTGGCGGTGGAAACCCCGGTCAAGCTCACCGAGCACCAGCGCAAGCTGCTCAAGGAGCTGGACGATTCGTTCAAAAAAGGCGGCCACAAACACAGCCCGAACGACGCGGGATGGTTTGAGAAGGCGAAGAGCTTTTTCAGCTGATCCAGCGGATCGCTGAAATGAAAAAGGGCGACGGGTGACCGTCGCCCTTTTTCACGGGCTCAGAGCACCCTGCCGCCTACTGATCGCTCAAAACCAGCTTCGCACCCAGACCAGCGAAGGTGGTGGTGAAACCGTGCGTCAGCCAGGCCTGCACACGGGGTGGATGGACCACGCCCCCAACGCAGCCGTCACCGGTGGCGCAGGTTTCAGACCTTTTCCGGTTGAAGGAATACGCGCGCCTTGCGCGGATGGACCACCAGCGTCTCACCTTTCTGCAAGCCCATTTCGTGGAACTGCTGCGCCGACATGTGCACCTCGATCAACGGGTCGTGTCCATCGGGCTGGCTGTGTTCCACCGGGTGCAGTTCCAGCTGCGCGATCGGGCCGACCACGATCGCGCGACGGAGCGTGGCCACGATGCCACTGGTGCCTGCCCGGTGCCGCTGAACATCCAGGTCGTGCGGTCGCACATAAGCCATTGCCTGCGCGTTCTGTGCGCCAACGTGTTCGGGCGCATCCAGCGCCAGGCCGTCCAGGTGCCAGAAACCCTCGTGCGCCCGGCCGTGGAACTGGTTCACATCACCCAGAAAGCCGTACACAAACGGGCTCGCCGGCTGGTCCAACACCTCTTGGGGCGAGCCCACCTGCTCGACCGCGCCGCTGTTCATCAACACCACGCGGTCGGCCACTTCCAGCGCTTCTTCCTGGTCATGGGTCACGAAGATGCTGGTCACGTGCAGTTCGTCGTGCAGGCGGCGCAACCAGCGGCGCAACTCCTTGCGTACCTTCGCGTCGAGCGCGCCGAAAGGCTCGTCGAGCAGCAACACCTTGGGCTCGACGGCAAGCGCGCGCGCCAGCGCGATGCGTTGGCGCTGGCCACCCGAGAGCTGCGACGGGTAGCGCTCGGCAAGCCCGTCGAGCTGCACCAGCTTGAGCAAGTCGCCCACCTTTTGCTTGATTCGGGCTTCGCTTGGGCGCTGGTCGCGAGGTTTGACCCGCAAGCCAAAAGCCACGTTCTCAAACACGCTCATGTGGCGAAACAGCGCATAGTGCTGGAACACGAAACCCACGTTGCGCTCGCGCACATGCACGTCGGTCATGTCGACGCCGCCGAAGTGGATGCCCCCCGTGTCGGGCGTTTCCAACCCCGCAATGACGCGCAGCAGTGTGGTCTTGCCGCAGCCCGAGGGCCCAAGCAGCGCCAGCAGTTCACCGGAGGCGATGTCGAGGTTGACGTTGCGCAGCGCCTGGAAACGGCCGAAGTGCTTGTTGACGTCGCGGATTCGAATGCTCATGGGGATTCCCAGTAAAAAGTCAGTTTGCGCGGCCGGCGGCAGCGCCCGGTGCAGAAATGGACCGCTCTGGCGGCGGTTCGGCCAGTGCGTTGAGCTCGCGCGCCATGCGCCACCCGACCACCGACTTGATGCCCAGCGTCACCAGGGCCAGCAGGGCCAGCAGCGAGGCCACGGCAAACGCTGCCGCCGACTGGTATTCGTTGTAGAGGATCTCGACGTGCAGTGGCAAGGTATTGGTCTGGCCGCGGATGTGGCCCGAGACCACAGAGACCGCGCCGAACTCGCCCATGGCCCGCGCGTTGCACAGGATCACGCCGTGGATCAGGCCCCATTTGATGTTGGGCAAGGTCACGTACCAGAAGGTCTGCCAGCCGGTCGCACCGAGCACCACCGCCGCCTGTTCTTCGTCGTTGCCTTGCGCCTGCATCAGCGGAATGAGTTCGCGCGCGATGAAGGGAAAGGTGACAAAGAGGGTGACCAGGATGATGCCGGGAACGGCGAAGACGACCCTGATCCCGTGGTCGGCCAACCAAGGCCCAAACCAGCCCTGTGCGCCAAACACCAGTACGTAGATCAGGCCGGCCACCACAGGCGAGACCGAGAACGGCAGGTCGATCAGCGTGGTCAGAATGGCCTTGCCGCGGAATTCATGTTTGGCGACGCACCATGCCGCCGCCACACCGAACACCAGGTTCAGCGGCACGGCCACCAAGGCGGTGAGGAGTGTGAGGCGGATCGCAGACCAGGCGTCCGGTTCCTGCAAAGTGTGCCAATACGCCTCCCCGCCTTTGCGCAAGGCCTCGGTGACCACAACCGCCAACGGCAACACGAGGAACAAGAACATGAAGACCAGCGCGATGCCGGTGAGCGTGTAACGCACCCAGGCCGCTTCGGTGGTACCGCGCTGCGCGCTGCGAATGGACGGGGCGCTCATAGCGCCCCCCCGGCGGTGCGCTTGCGCTGCCAGGCTTGCAAACCGTTGATGAGCAAAAGCAGTGCAAACGAGGCCACCAGCATCACGCAGGCCACTGCTGTGGCACCGGCGTAGTCGTACTGCTCCAGCTTGCTGATGATGATCAGTGGCGTGATTTCGGAAACCATGGGCATGTTGCCGGCGATGAAGATCACCGAGCCGTACTCACCCACCGCACGGGCAAAAGCCATGGCAAACCCCGTGAGCAGCGCGGGGGCAATGGCCGGAAAAATGACACGGGTGAAGGTCTGCCAGCGTGTTGCGCCCAGGCAGGTGGCCGCCTCTTCCAGCTCCTTTTCGGCATCTTCCAGCACCGGCTGCACCGTGCGAACCACAAAGGGCAGACCGATGAAGATGAGCGCGATCAACACCCCGTTGGGGTTGAACGCCAGCTGGATGCCATGGGGCTCCAGGTAGCGGCCGATCCAGCCATTGCCAGCCAGCAGCGCTGCGAGCGAAATACCCGCCACGGCCGTGGGTAGCGCAAACGGCAGGTCCACCATCGCGTCCACGATCTTCTTGCCGGGAAAGCTGTAGCGCACCAGCACCCAGGCCACCAGCAGACCCAACACCGCGTTCACCAGCGCAGCGAGGAACGAGGCACCGAAAGTCAGGCGGTACGAAGCCAGCACGCGTGGCGCCGTGACCGCATCCCAGAACTGCGGCCAGGTCAATGTGAAGGTCTTGAAGACCAGTGCCGACAAAGGGATCAGCACGATCAGGCACAGGTAAAAGACCGAGAAACCGAGCGTGATGCGCAAGCCAGGCAACACGCGGACCGGGGCGTGGCGCCGGACTTCTCCGGCCGCCGGAGCAGGAACCGGCAGCGAAACCGCGAGGACAGACATTCAGGACTCCAACGTTGTGAGCAACGGCGCTGCGGCGCGCACCGTCGCGGGAGCCGGCTGGGCGTTCGACAGCAGCGATTGCAGCAAAGCCAACCCCTGGGACCACTCGCCAAAGCCCGCGGCCACATTGATATGGCCAGCGTTTTCCAGCCGCACGAACGCGCTGCCCCAGGCACGGGCGTACGCGCCGGCCAGTCGCACGGGGCAATACGGGTCGTTGCTGCTGGCCACCAGCATGCTGCGATAAGGCAGCCGCTGGTACGGAACCGGGGCAAAGTCGGCCAGCACCGCACGCCGCTCGGGATCGGCCGGCGCCACCAGCAGCGCGGCGCTGATGCGCGCTGCGGCTTCTGGTGGCAAATGGGCGGTGGTGATGCACCCCAGGCTGTGCGCAACCACCACCACACGTTCGCGCCGGCTGGACAGGATCTCGTCCGTCAGGCGACCCACCCAGTTCTGCAGGCGTGGGAACAACCAGTCGCCCTGCTCCACGCGACGTGCCCCCGGCAGACGCTGGGCCCAGAGGCTTTGCCAGTGCTCGGGTTCGGAGTTGCGCCAGCCCGGCACGATGAGAATGCGGTCGGTGTTCATTTGCGCAGGTAGATCTGGTCGAAGCTGCCGCCATCGGCAAAGTGCAGCTTGGCCGCCTGCTCCCAGTTGCCGAAAGCCTCTTCGATCTTGAAGAGATTGAGCCTGGGCTGCTGCTTGGCGTATTTCGCCTGTGCTTTGGCCGAGGTCGGGCGGTAGAAGTGCTTGCCCACGATGTCCTGCGCCTCATCGGTGTACAGAAACTTCAGGTAGGCCTCGGCCACGGCACGTGTGCCCTTCCTGTCGACGTTCCTGTCGACCACGGTCACGGCCGGCTCGGCCAGGATGGACAGCGAGGGGTAGATGAAGTCCACCTTGTTGCCGAACTCCTGTTCCAGCAAATAGGCCTCGTTTTCCCAGGCGATGAACACGTCCCCCTGACCACGCTGGGCGAAGGTGATGGAGGCGCCACGCGCACCGGTGTCGAGCACCGGCACGTTGGCGTAGAGCTTGGCCACAAACTCCCTGGCCTTGGCGTCCCCGCCGTACTTGCGCCGGGCAAATTCCCAGGCCGCCAGGTAGTTCCAGCGGGCACCGCCGGAGGTCTTGGGGTTGGGGGTGATGACCTTGACGTCCGAACGGATCAGATCGTCCCAATCCTTGATGCCCTTGGGATTGCCCGCCCGGGTCACCAGCACGATGGTGGAGGCGTAGGGCGAACTGTTGTGTGGCAGGCGTTTTTGCCAGTCTTTGGGAATCCAGCCGCCGTTGGTGTGCAGCGCGTCGGTGTCGCCGGCCAGGGCCAGGGTGGCCACGTCGGCGTCCAGCCCATCGATGATGGAGCGCGCCTGCTTGCCCGAGCCGCCATGGCTTTGTTTGATGGACACGTCCTGGCCGGTACTGGCCTTCCAGTATCGGGCGAACGCGGCATTGATTTCAACGTAGAGCTCACGGGTCGGGTCGTAGGACACGTTGAGCAGCGTGACCGGGGCTGGCTGGGCCAGCGAACGCAGCGCGGTGGCGACAAGGGCCCCGGCGATCAGGGTGTGGGAGAAAGCGCGACGGGTTTTCATGGGG
>NZ_JBFJMY010000127.1:0-10594 GCF_041633695.1 Hydrogenophaga sp. | reverse complement strand
TGGTCGTTGCCCTACGTGTTCAAGGACGTCGCCCACGCCACCCGTGCCGCTGGCACACCGGCGGCACGCGAGATGTTGAAGAAGCTCGCACCCAACGGCGTCATCGGGCTGGGATATGCGTTTGCCGGCCAGCGCCACGTGCTGTCGGTGGAGCCCGTGAAATCGCCCAAGGATCTGGTGGGCAAAAAGGTTCGGGCCTTCCCAAGCCCGGTCTACAACGACTTCTGGAACGCCGCCGGTGCCGCGCCAACGGCGATGCCATTGTCCGAGATCGCGCCATCGCTGACGACCAAACTGCTCGACGCCGTCGATATCGACCTGGACGCCCTCGTCGGTTTGAAGTTCTACCAGCAGGCACCGAACCTGACACTGACCAACCACATGGCCTTCCCGGCGGTCATCGTCGTGTCCAAAAAATGGTTCGATTCGCGCAGCGACGCCGAGCGGGCGATGATCGTCAAGGTGGTCGCTGAGTCCGAGAAATGGGGCTATGAAGCGGCCATCGCCGCAGACAAGGCGAATCTCGAAAAGGCCCAAGCGGACGGTGTCAAAGTGCACGACTTCGACCGCGCCGCGTTCGAGGCCATCGGCAAAACGATCCGCGAGAAGTACATCGCATCGAACCCACTCATCGCCGACTTCTACAAGCAAGCCAAGGACCTTTGATGATCGAGCGCGTGGACGGTGCGCTGGCCGCCATCGAGAAGGTGCTGATCGTGCTGCTGACGACCGCACTCGTCGGCATCATGATGGCGCAGGTAGTGTTGCGCTATTTCTTCAATGCACCGATCTTCTGGGCCGAAGAGGTTTCGGTCCAGCTGCTGGTCTACATGACGCTGTTCGGATTGTCGCTGCTGGTGCGCAGCGACGGGCTGGTCTGCATCGACTTCGTTCCGCGCGCACTGTCGGATCGCGGGCGTCACATGCTGCTGGCACTGATCGGCGTGCTGATGCTGGCCATGCTGGTCTACGTGGTCTGGCTGGGTTGGGGCTGGATCACGCGGCCCGAGGTGCGCATTGAGCAATCGGCCACGCTGCGGTTTCCGCGCTGGTACAGCTATGCGGTCTTGCCAGTAGCCGTGGCGGCCATGGCCTGGCACCAGTTGGCGGCGGTGCTGCGGCACCTGCACCACCTGCGCGGGGTAACGGCATGATCACACTGACCGTCTTCTTTCTCTTGCTCTTCGCCGGCCTGCCGATCTTCGGCGTCATTCTCGCGGCGGCGATCACCTTTCTGTTCACGAACGATCTGACGCTGCTCTTCGACTCGATCCCGATCCAGTTCTACGGTGCGCTCGAAATCAACAGCCTGCTCGCGATCCCGCTCTTCATGCTCGTCGGCGAGGTGATGAACCGGGCCGGCCTGACACAGCGCCTGGTGGCGCTCGCCGAGGTGATGGTTGGCAACCTGAAGGGCGGTCTTGCATACGCAAACCTGATCACGAACGCGATGGCCGCGTCGATCCTCGGTTCGGCGGTGGCGCAGATCGGCGTCATGAGCAAGGTCATGATCCCGGAGATGGAGAAGAAGGGCTATCCACGCGCCTTCTCCGGTGCGGTGACGGTCTCTGCCGGCCTGCTGGGCCCGATCATCCCTCCGTCGATGCTCATGATCATTTATGGTGTCGTGGCGGTACAACCCATCGCGCCGCTGTTCATCGCGGGCATCGTGCCGGGGCTGATCATCGTCGTTGCGCTGGCCACCGTCATCTTCCTCACCGGCGTGTTCGGCCCGGGCTTGCCGTCGGGCGTATCCGGTGGAGTCCAGCGGTCGGCCAAAGTGGTGGTCGATGGCCTGCTGCCTGCGGTGATCCCGGTGGTGGTCATCGTCGGCATCATGTCTGGCGTCATGACGCCGACCGAGTCGGGCGCGGTGGCGTCGATCATCGCGCTCGGACTGGGTTTCGCCTACCGCAACCTGCGGCTCCGCGATCTGGTGCCCATCTTGCTCGCAGTGGCATTGAGCACGGCCACCATCACCGGGCTCATCGGCATCGCGTCGGTGCTGAGCTGGGCGCTGGCATTCCAGGGCGTGCCCGACCTGCTGGTGAGCTACATGTCGAGCCTGACCCAATCGCCGACGGCGTTTCTGTTGCTGACGATCCTCGTCTTCATCGTTCTCGGCATGTTCCTGGAGAGCATCAGCGTGTTGATCGTCGTCGTGCCGCTGCTGATGCCGGTGGTGACCCAACTCGGCATCGACCCGATCCATTTCGGTGTCGTCTGCACGGTCGCCACCGTGATCGGTCTCGTCACGCCACCGGTCGGGCCTGGCCTGTACATTGCGATGGTCGCCGCCGACATCCGCATGGGGCCGCTTTTCGTCGCAACGATCCCGTTCCTGCTCGCGGTCGTGCTGTGCCTGGTGGTCATCGCGGTGGTACCCACGCTGTCCACTTGGCTGCCGTCGCTCATGGTCGGTTGAACCGGCCAGCCAGAACCTGTTCCATCTGCCGCAGACCTTAGGGTCAGACACACCATCCAGGAGACAAGCCACATGCCGGTCAAGCCACCCTCCCCCGATCTTGTAGACCGGTTGGTCTATGCCAACCGCATCCTCTACGACCACGGCATCGTCGACGGACTGGGACACGTCAGCGTGCGCCACGACAGCGTGCCCGGCGTTTTCCTGCTGTCGTGCAACCGGGCGCCCGCGATGGTGCGGCGGCGCGACATCGTCTGCTACGACCACGCAGGCGATGCGGTATCGGAAACCTGCGAGCGGCCCTATCTCGAACGCTTCATCCACGCCGAGATCTACCGCGCGCGGCCCGACGTGGCGGCCATCGTGCACAGCCATTCGCCGAGCGTGATTCCGTTTGCGGTCACACAAAACCCGCTACGCCCGGTGTTCCACATGTCTGGCTTTCTGGGTCCCGGGTCGGCGCACTTCGAAATCCGCGAAGCCGGCGGCGACACCGATATGCTGATCCGCAGTTCCTACCTCGGCGAGGCGCTGGCCCGGTCGCTCGGCCGCCACAGCTGCGTGCTGATGCGCGGCCATGGATCAACCGTGGTGGGCACGTCGCTCGAACAGGCGGTCTTTCGCGCGGTCTACGTGGAGATCAACGCCAAGCTGCAACTCGCCGCCAATGGCCTGGGCGAGATCATGTTCCTGAACGAGCAGGAGGCCCAACTGTCGTCGGACATGAACGACGGGCAAATCCCGCGTTCGTGGGATCTCTGGGTCAAGCGCCTCGGCAGCGTCGACCTGGACCAATGAGGCTTGCGCCAAGATCACAGGCTTCGTAGCCACCCGCCCTCGCATGCACTGGCAAGCTGGGCGTCAAGACCCAGTGGCAGAAGCCTTTGCGGTCATTCGGTCTTCCCTGCCTCTTCGTCCCACCTCTTCAGCAAGGCCAGTTTTTCGCCAATCTTGACTTCCAAGCCTCTGGGAACGGGTTGATACCAACCCGGCTCTGGCAGGTCGTCGGGCAGATAGGTTTCACCCGCCGCATAGGCATTGGGCTCGTTGTGGGCGTAGCGGTATTCGTGCCCATAGCCCAGTTCTTTCATGAGCTTCGTGGGTGCATTCCGCAAGTGGACTGGCACCTCCCTGCTTTTGTCCTGCTTCACGAACGCTTTTGCCTGGTTGTAGGCGTTGTAACCCGCGTTGCTCTTGGCAGCGACGGCCAGATAGATCACGGCCTGCCCTAGCGCCAATTCGCCTTCAGGGCTGCCCAGGCGTTCATAGGTCAGGGCCGCATCGTTGGCAATCTGCATGGCCCTGGGATCCGCAAGCCCGATGTCTTCCCACGCCATGCGAACAATGCGCCGCGACAGATACCGAGCATCGGCGCCACCGTCCAGCATTCTTGTCAGCCAATAGAGGGCTGCGTCCGGGTGCGATCCACGAACCGATTTGTGCAAGGCGGAAATCTGGTCGTAAAAATTGTCCCCGCCCTTGTCAAAACGCCGGCTGTTCAGCGTCAAGGCGTTGTTGAGAAAGTCTGCGGTGATGGTGGTCAGGCCAGAGGCTTTGGCGGCCGTGCCGGTCTGCTCCAGCAAATTCAGGAACCGTCTGGCGTCACCGTCCGCATAGCCAATGATGGTGTCCGTCGCCAGGTCGTCAAATTCCAGATGTCCCAGCGCGATGCCCTGCGCCCGCTTCAAGAGTTGTTTCAACTCTTCTTCTGTCAACGACTTCAGCACATAGACTTGCGCACGCGACAGCAAGGCCGAATTCACTTCAAACGAAGGATTCTCTGTGGTGGCCCCGATGAACGTGATCAAGCCGCTTTCTGCATAGGGGAGAAGCGCGTCTTGCTGCGACTTGTTGAACCTGTGGATTTCGTCGACGAACAAGATGGTGTGCTTGCCCATCGCCAAGTTCTGCTCGGCTTGCTCCATGGAGGCCCTGATGTCTTTGACACCAGAGAACACCGCGGACAGGGCGATGAACTCGCATTTGAAGGCCGTGGCCGTGAGCCGTGCCAAGGTGGTCTTCCCAACCCCCGGAGGCCCCCAGAAGATCATGGAGTGCGGCTTGCCCGACTGGAAGGCCAAGCGCAGCGGCTTGCCTTCGCCGAGCAGGTGGGACTGTCCCACCACCTCGTCCAGCGTCTTGGGGCGGAGCGCTTCAGCCAGCGGCGCCACAGGCGCTTGCGCGAACAGATCAGACATGCGGGCCCCGCGCAGACCCGTGGGGAAGCCCAGACAGTTGCACAACGGCCTTTCCCAGCCTTTGATGCATATGGCGATCGACCACTTTGAAGCAACAGGCCTCGCCCCCAGTTCGCGGGTGCAAACGCTGGGCCAGCGGTGTGTACCGGCCGGCGGTAGACGGGGGGTTTGCGTTCACGAAAGGAAACGGCGGGAAACGGCGGAAGGCGCCAGCACTCAAGGGCGGATCACATCGGCGCCGACGGGCGGCTTGAAGCGGAAGTTCTCGGCGGTGAGCGGCGCGTTGCCCTGCCACTGGTTGAAACTGAGCACCGAGCGCTGGCCCAGGCTGTCGGCGATTTCCAGCACCGCCAGCTGGCCCTGCCGAAAACCCACGCGGATGTTCTGCAATTGCCCGTCCTTGTTCTTGGGCCGGGCTTCCAGCCATTCCATGCCATCCTGGGCCGCACCGGCTTTGAGGTCAAACACCTCGGAGAGCGTGCGCATATCGGTGCCCGCCGCGATCAGCGCCGCTGGCGTGCTGCCCAACACCTCTTGCTGCTTGCGCGCGGTGACCTGGTTGAGGTCGACGTCGTACAACCACAGGGTCTGACCGTCGGCCACGATGGTCTGTTCGAACGGCTTGGTGTATTCAAACCGGAAACGGTTGGGACGCAGAAATTCGAAGCGCCCGCTGGAGGTCTTGGTGCGCGCCACGGTTTCACCGGCGCGCTTGGGCGAGGTCACGACCTGGGTGAAACCGGCTTGCGCGCTGCCCACCTCGGTCAGAAACTTCTCCAGATCCTTCAAGCCATCGGCGTGCACCGGCAGGGCCAGGCACAAGCCGGCGAACACCGGCATCAGGGGTTTAAGCAATTTCATGCGAGGTAGGAGTCCAGAAGTGCCACAAGGTTTCATTCGCCGCGCGAAGGCATCAGGATGTCGCGCTGCCCGCTGGAGGTGAGCGCGCTCACCAGACCGGCGTTTTCCATGTCTTCAAGCAGACGCGCCGCCCGGTTGTAGCCGATTTTCAGCTTGCGCTGCACGTAGGAAATGCTGGCCTTGCGGTCCTTGACGACGATTTCCACCGCTTGGTCGTACAAGGGGTCTTTCTCACCCCCGCCACCACCACCGGCCTCGCCCAGCAGATCGCCACCGTCGCCATCGACCACGCCGCCTTCGAGCACGCCCTCGATGTAGTTGGGCTCACCACCTTGCTGCTTGAGATAGGCCACCACGCGGTGCACCTCTTCGTCGCTCACAAAAGCGCCGTGCACGCGGATGGGGAAACCGGTACCCGAAGGCATGTAGAGCATGTCACCCATGCCCAGCAGACTCTCGGCGCCCATCTGGTCGAGGATGGTGCGGCTGTCGATCTTGCTGCTGACCTGGAAGGAAATCCGGGTCGGGATGTTGGCCTTGATCAGACCGGTGATCACGTCCACGCTGGGGCGCTGGGTGGCCAGAATCAAATGGATGCCGGCGGCGCGCGCTTTCTGCGCCAGGCGGGCAATCAGCTCCTCGATCTTCTTGCCCACCACCATCATCAGATCGGCCAGCTCGTCGATCACCACCACGATGTGCGGCAGGCGCTCCAGCGGTTCGGGTTGTTCGGGTGTGAGCGAAAACGGGTTGCCTATGCTTTCGCCACGCGCCTTGGCTTCGTCGATTTTCACGTTGAAGCCGGCCAGGTTGCGCACCCCCATCTTGCTCATGAGCTTGTAGCGCTTCTCCATCTCGCCCACACACCAGGTCAGGCCATGGGCGGCCTGGCGCATGTCGGTGACCACGGGCGCCAGCAGGTGTGGAATGCCTTCGTAGACGCTCATCTCCAGCATCTTGGGGTCGATCAGCAGCAGGCGCACATCTTTGGCGTCGGCCTTGTACAGCAGCGACAGGATCATCGCGTTGATGCCCACCGATTTACCCGAGCCGGTGGTGCCCGCCACCAGGCAGTGCGGCATCTTGGCCAGATCGGCCACGATCGGCTGGCCGCCAATGTCCTTGCCCATGCCCATGGTCAGCATGGAGCGCGCGTCGTTGTACACCTGCGAACCCAGGATTTCACTGAGCCGGATGGTTTGGCGCTTGGCGTTGGGCAACTCCAGCGCCATCAGGTTCTTGCCCGGAATGGTCTCGATCACGCGGATGGACACCAGGGACAGCGAACGGGCCAGGTCGCGCCCCAGGTTCACGATTTGTGAGCCTTTGACGCCTGTGGCGGGCTCGATCTCGTAGCGTGTGATCACCGGGCCGGGCGCAGCCGCCACCACCCGTACCTCGACACCAAAATCTTTGAGCTTCTTCTCGATCAGGCGGCTGGTCATTTCCAGCGTTTCTGCGGCCACGCTGGCCTGGCTGACCGGTGCGCTGTCCAGCAAATCCACCTGCGGCAGTTTGCTGTCGGGCAGTTCGTTGAACAAAGGCTTTTGCCGTTCCTTGGCCACCCGCTCGCTTTTGGGTACAGCGATCAAAGTGGGTTCGATCACCACCGGCGTGGGGTGGTGCTCCTCGATCTCCACCCGCTCGACCTTGACCACCTCCTCGCGCTCGCGGGCGGCTTGCTCGCCGATGCGCTGGTCTTCCACGGCTTCGCGTTTTTCGCGCCGCGCCTCGAACCATTCGTCCAGCGTCAAGCCCAGGTATTCGGCCCAATGGCCCCAGGAGAAGCGGAAAACACGCGGCAGGCTCAAGACCAGCACCGCCAGCGTGACCAGCGCCGTTCCGGTGAACCCCAGCCAGCGCGTGGCCCAGGTGCCCAGCAGATGCCCGAGCACACCACCGGCGTGCCCCGGCAGATACGACTCCAGCCGATACAGGCGGCTCCACTCGAGCACGGTGCTGGCGGCCAACAGCAAGATCAACATCAGCCAGAAAGCGCCACGCCGTGCCCACGGCCGACTCCACCAGTGTGGCCCGCCCGGTTCGTCGGTCGCGCCCGTCGGAGCGCCCAGCTGCTGCTGGCCGCGCAACCAGAGCGCCAAGGTTGACAGCCAGGCGCGAACACCCGCGAAAAAACACCACCAAGCCGAAAAGCCCAGCAAAAAATAGCTCCAGTCGGCCAGAAGGGCTCCCAGGCGCCCACCCCAGTTGCCCGCCGTCGCCAGTGTGCCGGTGGTGCTCCAGGCGGGGTCGTTCAACGAATGGCTGAGCAAGGCCAGCAACCAAAAGCCCAGGGCCGCAGCGCCCAGCACCAGCCCGATTTCCTGGGCGAAACGCGTCACACCCGCCGGAGCTGCCGCAGAGCGGTCGGCATTGAGGGTATTGAGTGAATATGTCATAAGCCTTGCAGTGGTCCGGGAGCAAGCTTACCCCATGGCGCGGCGTGCCATGGCGATGCAAAACGCCAGCGCTCCCGCCAGAACCCGGCATGGCGCCGGGGGTCGGTCCAGGGGGTCAGCCCAGGGTACCCAGGCGCTCTTTCACGATGGTGCTGCCGTCTTCGGTCAGCTCGATAAAGCCCCGGTCCTCCAGGTCTTTCATCACCCGGCTGACCATTTCGCGCGACGCGCCAATCATCTTGGCCACATCCTGGCGCGAGACCCGGTCGCGGATCACCAGTTGGCCATCCTTGTCTTCCTTGGCAAACTCCAGCAAGGCGCGCGCCACACGGCCATACACGTCCATCAAAGCCAGCGATTCGATCTTGCGGTCGGCGTGGCGCAGGCGCTGCACCAGGCCCTTCATCACCGCGTAGGCCATGGACGTGTTCTCGGGCAGGCATCGAGCAAATTCCACGCGGCCCAGAATCAACACATCGGTCTGCACTTCGGCACGCACCGTGGCCGAATGGGGTTGGTTATCGATCAGGCTCATCTCGCCGATGTAATCCCCCGGGTTCATGGTGGCCAGAATCACTTCACGGCCTCGGGTGTCGGTGGTCACCACCCGAGCCCGCCCGGTGAGGATGATGGCCAGGAAGTTGGACTTTTTCCCCTGGTCCACGATGCACTCCCCGCGCTTGAAGCGCCGTTTGATCACGGCGTCGGCCACCGACTCGGCCTGCGCCTGGGTCAGGGTCGAAAACAGCGGTACCCGGCGGATCAAATCCAGATTGGACAGGATGGACATGCGGCTATTCCTTGGTTCGGGCTGCGGTTGCAGCGCTCTTTCTTACAATGGCGACGTTACCCACGCACCTGCGGTACTGGATTTCCCGGGTGTTGGCACAAACTATCGACACATGGCGTAAAACTATACGACCTAATCGCTGAATCTACCGCACCACAGCCCTCGCCAACAAGGCCACGACTTCATGAAGCATTCCAAAGTACTCATTCTAGGCTCAGGCCCTGCGGGATATACCGCTGCAGTTTACGCTGCCCGCGCCAACCTCAACCCCGTGCTCATCACCGGCCTCGCACAAGGCGGCCAGCTCATGACCACCACCGATGTGGACAACTGGCCCGCTGACGTGGGTGGTGTTCAAGGCCCCGAATTGATGCAGCGTTTTCTGGAGCACGCCGAGCGCTTCAAGACCGAGATCGTGTTCGACCACATCAACGCGGTGGACTTTTCCAAGCGGCCTTTTGTACTCAAGGGCGACAGCGACGAATAAAGCGCGGACGCCCTGATTCTCTGCACCGGCGCGTCGGCCAAATACCTGGGCCTGCCGTCGGAAGAAGCTTTCATGGGCAAGGGCGTATCGGGCTGCGCGACCTGCGACGGCTTTTTCTACCGCTAGCAAGACGTCTGCGTGGTGGGTGGTGGCAACACCGCCGTGGAAGAAGCCCTGTACCTGTCCAACATCGCCAGCAAGGTGTACCTCGTGCACCGCCGCGACACCTTCAAGGCCGAAGCCATTCTGGTGGACAAGCTGATGGAGAAAGTGGCCGCGGGCAAGATCGAGCTGAAGGTCTTCCATACCCTGGAAGAGGTCTTGGGCGACAACAGCGGCGTCACCGGCGTGCGGCTCAAAAACACCCAGACCGGCAGCACCGAAGATCTGGTGCTCAAAGGCTGCTTCATTGCCATTGGGCATTCTCCGAACACCGACATCTTCAAGGGGCAACTGGAGATGAAAGACGGCTACATCGTGACCCGCAGCGGCCTGCAAGGCATGGCCACCATGACCAGCGTGCCCGGTGTTTTTGCGGCGGGCGATGTGCAAGACCACGTGTACCGCCAGGCTATCACCAGCGCGGGCACCGGTTGCATGGCGGCGCTGGACGCACAGCGATTTCTGGAGCAGCAAAGCACATAGATGGCAGCCAAATGGCAGCCAGGCCTGTCGGTCGGGTGCCATTTCGCCCCATGTCAGCCGCAGCAAGGCTATAATCTATGGCTTTGCTGCGCGTCACCGGTTTGTCTGGTGGGCCATGCAAGAACGGGTTACCGCCACCCATTTTCTGGCGAGGTGAGGCTGAAACGCTGAATGGCACGCATACAAGACCTGCGCTGCCGCTCCTGCAATCGGCTGTTTGAAAAGTATCGGAGTGTCCTCATGGCACGCGTCTGCGACGTAACGGGCAAGAAGCCCATGGTCGGAAACAACGTTTCCCACGCCAACAACAAAACCAAGCGCCGGTTCCTGCCGAACCTGCAATACCGCCGTTTCTGGGTCGAAAGCGAAAACCGCTGGGTCCGTTTGCGCGTGTCGGGTGCAGCTTTGCGCCTGATCGACAAAAAAGGCATCGAGACCGTGCTCGCCGATCTGCGCGCACGCGGCCAAGCTTAAGGAGCACCGACCATGGCAACCAAAGGCTCACGCGAAAAAATCAAGCTGGAATCCACCGCGGGTACCGGCCATTTCTACACCACGACCAAAAACAAAAAGACCACGCCTGAGAAGATGCTGATCAAAAAGTTTGATCCCAAAGCACGCAAGCACGTGGACTACAAAGAGATCAAGCTGAAGTAATTCGGCACTCTCCAACAAAAAACCCGCTGTGATCCAGCGGGTTTTTTGTTGCCTGTGTTTTAGTTAGGCGAAAGGCGGCAGACCACCATGCCTGCTCCGCCCCTTGCTTCACGCGCCCGCCACCTTGAAACG
>NZ_JBFJMY010000126.1:0-10616 GCF_041633695.1 Hydrogenophaga sp. | reverse complement strand
GAATGCCCCACCGAACGCCAGAACCAGACGTTGGGGCCGGGCTCGCGGCGGCTGTAATCGAGCCGCTGGTTGGGGATGTCGTACGGGTGGTCGTTGATGCCTTCCATGGCGAAGCTGTCGACCCCGCTTTCGGGGATTTTCATGAAGCCCGAGGCCGCCATGATGGACGGCGAGGCCACACCGGCTTTCAGCAGGCTCAGCTTGCCGTCGGCGGCGAAACCGGCCGAAAACCGGGTCACGGAGGCCGGGCGGTAGAAACCGGCGGCCATGTCGTCTTCGCGCGAATAAATGAGCTTCACCGGCGCCCCGCTGATCTTGGACAGCAGGGTCGCGTCGATCACGAAGTCGGGCGCAAAACGGCGGCCAAAGCCCCCGCCCAGCATCATGGTGTTGACCTTGACCTTGCCCGGGTCCACCGCCGCCACCTGGCCCAGAATGCCTTGCACCGGGCCCTGGCTTTGTGTGCCGGCCCACACCTCCACACCTTCGGGCTTGACCCAGGCGGTGCAGTTCATGGGCTCCATGCACGCATGGGCCAGATACGGCGCTTCGTAGGTGGCTTCTACCGTGCGTGCGACCTTGGTGTCTGCCGCACCTTCCTGCCGTGCCACCGCGCCCGGGGTGGCCGCACCATCGGTCAGCATGGCCGACACTTTGGCCGACGACAAACCGGTGTGTGCGCCCAAGTCCCAATCCACCTGCAAGGCATCGCGGCCTTTTTTGGCGGCCCAGTAGCCGGTGGCCAGCACCGCCACGCCGCTGGGCAAGCTGATCACCTGCTTCACACCGGTGACCGCCTTGGCTTTGCTGTCGTCCACCTTGACCACCTTGGCACCCGGCAAGGGCGCGCGCGCCATCACAGCCACCAGCATGCCGGGCAGGTTGACGTCGATCCCGTATTGCGCCGTGCCGTTGGTCTTGCCCACGGTGTCCAGCCGCTTCTTGCGCTGGCCCACGATCTTGAAGTTTTTGGGGTCTTTGAGCACCACCTTTTCGGGTGCCTTTTGCCGGCTCGCGGCCTCCGCCAATGCCCCATAGGTGAGCGCCTTGCCGCTGCTGTGCAGCACACGGCCTGCTTCGGTGCGGCATTCGGACACCGGCACCTTCCACTGCTCGGCGGCGGCGGCCACCAGCATGGCGCGGGCCGTGGCACCGGCGTTGCGCATCACATCCCAATGGCCGCGCACCGTGGTCGAGCCGCCGGTGGCCTGCATGCCAAAGGCGGGGTTGTTGAAGGCGGTGCTCACGGGTGCCTGCTCCACGCCCACCTGCGCCCAGTCGGCGTCCAGCTCTTCGGCCATGAGCTGCGGAATGGCGGTGAGCACCCCCTGCCCCATTTCCGACGACCCGCAGATCACGGTGATGCGGTTGTCGGGCGTGATGCGCAGCCAGGCGTTGGGGCTGAACGAGGCGGCGGCATCGCTGGCCGCCAAGGCCCGCCCGGACAGCGGCAAGGTGAAACCCACCACCAAGGCAGCGCCGGTGCCGGCCAAGAATCCGCGGCGGGTGGGGTTGAGCAGCGGTGCGCCCGCTGGAGCGTCTGGCGTGACAAGCTGGTTCATGTTCAGGCTCCCTTGCTCAAGCTGACCGCTGCGTCCTTGATGGCGGCGCGGATCTGGTTGTATGTTCCACAACGGCACAGGTTGCCACTCATGGCCTCGTCGATGTCGCCGTCGCTGGGTTTGCCGTTCTGGCTCAACAGGGCGCAAGCACTCATGATCTGGCCCGACTGGCAGTAGCCGCACTGGGGCACGTCGTGCGCCACCCAGGCCGCTTGCACCGCCTGGCCTGCCTTGGTAGCGCTCATGGCTTCGATGGTGGTGATCTTCTTGCCCACGGCGGCAGAAATGGGCGTGGTGCAGGAGCGCACCGCCTGCCCGTCGAGGTGGACCGTGCAAGCGCCGCACAGCGACATGCCGCAGCCGAACTTGGTTCCGGTGAGTTTCAAATCTTCGCGCAAGGCCCACAACAAGGGCATATCGGGCTCGGCATCCACCGATGCCGTGTTTCCGTTGACGTTCAAGCTGACCATGGGGTCTCCTCCGACTGGATGGTGCGGCGATGCGCCAAATGGCTCGCCAAGCAAACAGCAGCGTAGCGAGACTGGCGCACCTGTCTTCTTGAGGAATACCCTTAGCCCTGCTGCCAGCAAGGAAACCCCGTTCCAGGCCGTGGCAGAGGCTTCAAACGGCCCGCAAACGCGCGGGGTGGCCCCGGCTCAATGCCCGCTGGCGACACTGTGGCGCCGCAATCGCCAGGCGCAGGCGGTCGCGACCAGCGCACACAGGGTGGAGAGCCAGAACACGCTGACCAAGCCCAGCGAAGCGCTCATCACCCCGCCCACCAGGCCGCCCATGACACCCGGCAAACCGTAGCCCACCACGGTGTACAGCGCTTGCCCGCGCCCGCGCAACCGGCCCGGAAAATGGTGGGACAACAAGGCGATGCACACCGTGTGGTGGGCGGCAAAGGTGATGGCGTGCAAGGCTTGCGCCAGCAACAAGAGCGGCCACACCAGGGGCACCCCGGCGGTGAGCGCCATGCGCAGCGCCATCAGGCCCGAAGCCAGCACCAGCCAGGCGGTGAGCGGCATCTTGGGCAACCAGCGGCCCTGGGTGTAGAACCAGCCGATCTCGATCACCACCGACACCGCCCAGAGCAGGCCAATGGCGGTTTTGCTGTAGCCCAGTGCATCCAGGTAGAGCGAGAAAAACACGTAGATGAAGATGTGCGCCAGCACATGGAAGAACACCGACGCAAAGAACCAGCGCACCGCAGGCTGGCGCAGCACCGGCCGGATATCGGGGTGGTCGTGTTCGTGGTGAACCGCCTCCCGGTGGTCGGGCAGACACCACACGCTGACCGTGACGGCCACCAGTGTGGCCAGCGTCCAGCCCGGGAAAGACCCCATGCCAAACGACTCGAACCACCAGCCCGCCAGCACCACCGTGACCAGAAAGCCCAGCGAGCCCCACACCCGCACGCGACCATACCGCCGCGCGTCGAACGCGCCACCCTGGCTCACCAGATGGGCCAGGGCCGCCTCGCTCATGGGCATCATGGCGCTGGTGTGGCTGAACATGAGCAGCAACACCACGAACAGCGCCACACCACCCAGTGGAAACCACAGCGCCAGCGACAACCGCAGCGCCACGGTGGCGCCGTAGCGCAGCAGTTTGACGCGCTCGCCGGTGCGGTCGGAGAGCGTGCCCCAGGCGTAGGGCGCGAACAGGCGCGTGGCCGATTGCACCGAGGTCAGCACGGCGATGGCGATCAGGCCAAAACCCAGATCCTTGAGCCAGAGCGGCAAATACGGGTTGAAGAAACCAATGTGGGCGAAGTAGCTGGCGGACAGGGCTGCGAAAGGAAGGAGCTGCTTTCGCTGGCTCACAGCAAACTCCGTTCGAGCGGCGCCTGACCGGTCCTGCGCCTGTCGAAAGATCGAAGGGTTTGTACGCCGGTCACCCCAAGCATGGCCAAGGGCAAGCTCGGTCCGAACGGGTGGGGTTGGCGCACGAACCGGCGGGCAAAATCAGATGCGGCCCGCCGCCGCGATGTCGGGCGTGACCACCTGCACATCGCCACACTGTGCGCGGTGCAGCAAGGCGTGGTCCATCACCACCAGGGCCAGCATGGCTTCGGCAATCGGGGTGGCGCGGATGCCCACGCACGGGTCGTGCCGCCCTTTGGTGACCACTTCGGTGCTCTGGCCGGCCACGTCGATGGATTCGCGCGGCAGCAGGATCGAGCTGGTGGGTTTGATGGCCATGGCCACTTCCAGATCCTGGCCGCTGCTGATGCCACCCAGCATGCCGCCGGCGTTGTTGCCCTTGAAACCCTCGGGCGACAGCGCGTCGCCGTGGTTGCTGCCCAGGTGCGCCACGCTGGCAAAACCGGCGCCGATCTCGACCCCTTTGACCGCGTTGATGCCCATCATGGCGTAGGCGATATCGGCGTCGAGCTTGTCGAACAGCGGCTGGCCCAGGCCCACCGGCATGTTCTGCGCCGTCACACGCAGGCGCGCGCCGCAAGAATCTCCGCTCTTGCGCAGCGCGCCCATGTATGCCTCCAGGGCCGAGACATCGGCCACGGGCGCGAAGAAAGGGTTGTTGGGCACATGGGCCCAGTCTTCGAACGGAATCTCCAGCGCGCCAATCTGCGTCATGCAACCGCGAAACTCGGTGCCCCATTTTTCTTTCAACCACTTCTTGGCCACCGCACCGGCCGCGACCATGGGTGCGGTCAGGCGCGCCGAACTGCGGCCACCGCCTCGCGGGTCGCGGATGCCGTACTTCTGCCAATAGGTGTAGTCGGCATGGCCGGGCCGGAAGGTCTGCAGGATGTTGCCGTAGTCCTTGCTGCGCTGGTCGGTGTTCTGGATCAGCAGGCAGATCGGGGTGCCGGTGGTCTTGCCTTCGTAAACGCCCGAGAGGATCTGCACCGCATCGGGTTCGTTGCGCTGGGTCACGAACTTGCTCGTACCCGGACGGCGGCGGTCCAGGTCGGGCTGGATGTCGGCCTCGCTGAGCGCCATGCCGGGTGGGCAGCCGTCGATCACGCAGCCAATGGCCGGGCCGTGGGATTCACCGAAGTTGGTGACTGCGAATAAGGTGCCGAAGGTGTTGCCGCTCATGTGCGCGATTATCCCAGAGCGGCACCAAGCCCCCGGTGGCAACGGACGGTGCACCCCTGCGGAACAGCAGCATCGCCAACTTGGTGCGCAACCGGGCCCGCGATGCACCGACTAAGCGCCCGCGCAATACCCCTGCCCGGACTCGGCGCATTGACAACCGATGGACACACGATGGAACATTTCATGCTTATGCTGCATTGCAGCAAACTACGTCTGCCCACGCACAAGGAGCGCATCATGTTGGACCGGACCGCCACCCAGTTTTCCCACGTCAAACCCAGCCAGAACGCCTATGTCGAAGGCGGGCTGCGCGACTTTTTCCTCTACCGCGACCTGGGTATTGCCGACGCCACCAATGGCCAGGTGATCGCCCACCTGGTCAAAGCCAACCAGCCGCCAGACGAGGGCACAGGCTGGCACCGCCACGAGGCGGACTTCCAGATCGTGATCATGATCAAAGGCTGGGCCAAGTTCATGTACGAAGACCAGGTGACCCTGGTCGAGGCCGGTGACTGCGTGCACCAGCGCCCGGGCATCCGGCATTTCCTGTTCGACTATTCACCCGACATGGAGTACCTGGAAATCGTGTCGCCGGCGGATTTCAAGACCGTGGACGTTGAGCCGCCGGCTTGCGAAGTGCCCAAGCCCACGCCCTGGAAGTGACGCGCGTGTGAGGCGCCGCCCCCTTGGCTTTGAGGGGGTCGCGCACGGCGCGGCGGGGGTGGGTCAAAACTCCGCGTCCAGCTCGTCGATCTCGTCGGGCTCGGCCTCGGCGGCATCCACCCATTCGCGCATCGCGGGCAAGGCCATGATGCGCTCGCAGTACAGCACGCAGGCGGCGTCCAGCGGCACGTCGTAGGTGATGAAGCGCGTCACCACCGGCGCAAACATGGCGTCGGCCATGCAAGGTTTGGCCCCAAACAGGTACGGGCCGCCATAGGTGTCGAGGCATTCGCGCCAGATCGCCTCGATGCGCTCGATGTCGCTCTGCGCGCGCGACCAGACTTTGAAGCCTGGGAAATGCGCCTTGATGTTCATGGGCAGCGAGGAGCGCAGCGCAGAAAAGCCCGAATGCATTTCGCCGCAAATGGCGCGGCAATGCGCGCGGGCGGCCCTCACTTCGGGCAACAAACCGGCCTTGGGCTTGATTTCGTGGAGGTATTCGCCAATCGCCAGCGTGTCCCAGACGTGCACGCCGTCGTGGTCCAGCGAGGGCACGCGCATGGAAGCCGACAGCAGCAGCATCTCGGCCTTCATCGCGGGATCGTCGGGCGAAATGATGTGCTCGGTGAACTCCAGCTTGGCCAGCTTGGCCATCAACCAGCCACGCAAGGCCCAGGCTCCGTAGTTCTTGCTGCTGATCGTGAGAACGGCTTTGGCCATGTGTAAGTACTCCTCTTGAGCTTCACTCGCAAGCCCTGTGCCACACCTCGGGGACACCGACGCACCGTGTGTGTGCATAGCACCATGGCCCGCAACTTGCCTGCACACCAACACCCAACGACAAGAAGGACAACCATGCTGTATCAGGCTTACCAGACCCAATCCGACCTGATGTCGCCCTTGCGCCTCATGGCCCAGCACCTCAGCGGTTCACCGTGGCTGCAACGCACCGAAAAGTCGCTGGGCCGCAAGCTGTCTGCTGTGTGTGATGTGGTGTCGCGCATGCGCCTGACCCACTCGCGACCGGCTTACAACATCACCAGCGTGACCGTGGGCGCCGAAGAAGTGCCCGTGACCGAAGAGCTCGCCCTGACCCTGCCCTTTGGCTCGCTGCTGCGCTTTCGCAAGGCCGACGCCGGCCTGTCCTACCAACCGCCGGTGCTGCTGGTGGCGCCGCTTTCGGGCCACTTCGCCACCTTGTTGCGGGAAACCGCGCGCACCCTGCTGCAAGACCACGACGTCTACATCACCGACTGGCACAACGCACGCGACGTGTCTTTGCTGAACGGCGGCTTTTCGCTCGACGACTACATCAGCTACATGATCCGTTTTATGGAGACCATAGGCCCGGGCTGCCACGTGGTGGCGGTTTGCCAGCCTTGCGTGGCCGCGCTCGCGGCGGTGTCCATCATGGCCGAGGACGACAACCCGGCCCAGCCCACCAGCCTCACCCTCATGGCCGGGCCGGTGGATTGCCGCGTCAACCCGACCGAAGTCAACCGCCTGGCCATCAGCAAGCCCATCGAGTGGTTCGAAAAAAACCTGATCAGCCACGTGCCGCTGCCGCACAAGGGCTTCATGCGCCGGGTTTACCCCGGTTTTGTGCAGATTTCCGCCTTCATGAGCATGAACCCCGAGCGCCACAAGGCCTCGTTCCGCCAGATGTTCGAGTACCTGGACGAAGGCCGGCTGGAAGAAGCGGCCACGATCCAGAACTTCTACGACGAATACCTGGCCGTGAACGACCTGCCCGCCGAGTTCTATCTGGAGACGGTGGAAAAGGTGTTCCAGACCTACGACCTGCCGCTGGGCAAATTGCAATGGAAGGGCCGCACCGTCGACCCCAGCGCGATCCGGCGCACCGCGCTCATGACGGTCGAGGGCGAACGCGACGACATCTGTTCGGTCGGCCAGACCGTGGCGGCGCAGGACATGTGCAAAAACGTGCGGCCCTACCTGAAAACCCACCACGTGCAAACCGGTGTGGGCCACTACGGCGTGTTCAGTGGACGCCGGTGGAACCAGCAAATCTACCCACGCGTGCGCGACACCATCCACGCCAGCATGGGCTGACGCGGCCAGACCGGTTGCGTTGAACCCACCCAGCAAAACGCCCCTGTGACGGGGCGTTGTGTTGGGCACTGCGGACGGCCAAAGCCCCGGGTGCAGCAGCTCAGAGCTGGCTGGTCTCGCCCTTGTCTTCTTCTTCGGGCCAGTCGCGGATGTAGGCCTTGAGCATCTTGTTCTCGAAGTTCTGGCTGTCCACGACCGCCTTGGCCACGTCGTAAAAGCTGATCACGCCCATCAACATTTTGTTGTCCATCACCGGCATGTAGCGGGTGTGCCGCTCCAGCATCATGGGGCGCACCTGCTCCAGTTCGGTTTCGGGTGTGCAGGTCATGGGGTGGTCGTCCATCACCGCACGCACGCTGCGGTTGGTGATCGTGCCGCCGTTCTGGGAAAGCGTGTGTATCAGTTCGCGAAAGGTGAGCATGCCCACCAGTTCGCCGTGCTCCATCACCGCCAGGGAGCCGATATCGAACCCGGCCATGATCTCCACCGCCTTGCTCAAAGCCTCGTCGGGTTGAACGGTGTAGAGCGTGCCGCCCTTCACGCGCAGGATGTCGCTGACTTTCATGGCTGTTCTCCTCAATGGGGCTTGTCTCCAGCAGGGCTGGTCTGTGCCTGAATATAGCCCACAATAAGCCGCACCACCATGCGTTGGCCCGAGCGCAGGAGACACAAGGAGACACCCGACATGCCTGGCTATTCCGACCCCGGCTTTGATACGCTGGCCCTGCACGCGGGCAGCCAGCCCGATCCCGCCACCGGCGCGCGCGCCGTACCGATACACCTCACCACCTCCTTTGTGTTCGAATCCAGCGAGCACGCGGCTTCGCTGTTCAACCTGGAACGCGCGGGCCACGTCTACAGCCGCATCAGCAACCCGACCAACGCGGTGTTCGAGCAGCGCATGGCGGCGCTCGAAGGCGGCATAGGCGGCATCGCCACCGCCAGCGGCCAGGCCGCGCTGCACCTGGCCATTGCGACCATCATGGGTGCGGGCTCGCACATCGTGGCCTCCACCGCCTTGTATGGTGGCAGCCAGAACCTGCTGCACTACACGATGCGCCGCTTTGGCATCGACACCACGTTTGTGAAACCCGGCGACATCGACGGCTGGCGCGCCGCCGTGCGGCCCAACACCAAGCTGTTCTTTGGCGAGACCGTGGGCAACCCCGGCCTGGACGTGCTGGACATGCCCACCGTGGCGCACATCGCGCACGAAGCGGGCGTGCCTCTGCTGGTCGACTCCACCCTCACCACGCCGTATCTGGTGAAGCCGCTGGAGCTCGGCGCCGACATCGTCTACCACTCGGCCACCAAGTTTCTGAGCGGCCACGGCACGGTGATCGGCGGCGTGCTGGTGGACGGCGGCGGTTTCGATTGGGAAAAGTCGGGCAAATTCGCCGAGCTCACCGAGGTGTACGACGGTTTCCACAACATGGTGTTCAGCGAGGAGAGCACGGTCGGCGCCTTTTTGCTGCGCGCGCGGCGCGAAGGTCTGCGCGACTTCGGCGCCTGCATGAGCCCACACACGGCCTGGCTCATTCTGCAAGGCATAGAAACGCTGCCGCTGCGCATGGAACGGCACATGAGCAACACCCAGAAAGTGGTGGCGTTTCTGGCCAGCCACCCCTTTGTCAGCCGGGTCGGCCACCCCTTGCTGGAGAGCCACCCCAGCCACGCACTGGCAGAAAAACTGCTGCGCCACGGCGCCAAGGGCGCGGGTTCGGTGTTCAGCTTCGACCTCAAAGGCAGCCGCGAACAGGGCAAGGCCTTCATCGAAACCTTGAAAATTTTCAGCCACCTGGCCAACGTGGGCGACTGCCGCTCGCTGGTCATCCACCCCGCCAGCACCACCCACTTCCGCATGAGCGACGAGGCCCTGGCCGCCGGTGGCATTGGCGCGGGCACCATCCGCCTGTCGATCGGACTGGAAGACCCCGACGACCTGATCGACGACTTGAAGCGCGCGCTCAAGTCCGCCGAGAAATGTTGATTCCCCCTGCGTCGCTTCGCGACGTCCCCCCAGGGGTACGCATCCTGTGGCCCGTCCTGAGCCTGACGAAGGACGGTTCCACGGCGGCCCCCTGAAACACATGCACTTCTGCTCCGGAGCCTTTCCATGCAACTGACCGTCAACGGCGCCCCAACCTATTGCTACACCGGCGGCAAGCCTTTTGATCCTGCCTTGCCCACGGTCGTGTTTGTGCACGGCGTGCTCAACGACCACAGCGTCTGGATTCTGCAAAGCCGCTACCTGGCCCACCACGGCTGGAACGTGCTGGCGGTGGACTTGCCTGGCCATTGCAAAAGCGCGGGCGAGGCACCGGCCAGCGTGGAGGCCGCCGCCGATTTCGTGGCGGCGCTGCTGGATGCGGCGGGCGTGCAGCGGGCTGCGCTGGTGGGCCACAGCTGGGGTTCGCTGATCGCGCTCGAAGCCGCCGCGCGCCTGAAAGAACGCGTGAGCCACCTGGTGCTGGTGGGCACGGCCTACCCGATGAAGGTGTCGCCGGTCTTGATCGAAGCCGCGCTGCACGAGCCGATGAAGGCGCTCACCATGGTCAATGTGTTCTCACGCAGCACGCTGGCCGCTTCGCCCTCGGCGCTCGGGCCTGGCACCTGGGTCTACGGCACCAGCATGGCGCTGGGCCGCCGCGTGTTGGCCAGCAACACGGCGGTCAATCTGTTCCACCGGGGTTTTGTGGCCTGCGATACCTACGCCCATGGCGAAGAAGCCATGGCGCAAATCACCTGCCCGGTGCTGTTCGTGCTGGGCGCGGTGGACCAGATGACGCCACCCAAAGCGGCCCAAACCCTGATCCAGGCCGCGCGAGCCCATGGCAAATCGCTGGAACGGGTGGACCTGCCGGTGGGCCACCACCAGATGACCGAAGCGGGCGACGCGACGCTGTTTGCGATCCGGGATTTTCTGCGCCCAACCGCCACGGCCTGACGCCTGCGCGAAGGGCGCAACGCGAAAGGCGTGGCCTGGTTCAGGCGCGGGCTCGACCGAAGTGCTCGGGCGCCGGCCGGCCGATGCGGCGAAGCACCCGACCAGCGACCAAGAACAGCGCACGCAACAGAGCCGGCCGCGAGGGCTGTGGTACCGACACAGATGCCGGTGCGGGCAGTGGCTGCAAGCGGTATTCGGCACAGGCGGCGGCACCGGCGTCGGGCATGGCATCGGCTTGGACCACCACCCAATCGCGCTGCAGGTCGATGCTGGCGCCCGGGCCCAGAAACAGGTCTTGCG
>NZ_JBFJMY010000125.1:0-10635 GCF_041633695.1 Hydrogenophaga sp. | reverse complement strand
GGCCCTGGATTTATGGCCGCGCCAGCATCTTCGCGGCCCTGCCCAGCCGCAAGTTCCTGCCTCGGCGCACCCAGGTGTTTCTGGACTACCTGACGGAGCAGATCCGGGACAAGGTGTCGCAGGTGAACAAGTCCGTTTGCCCTGGGCTGTGAGGGCTGCGCCTGTGGCGGTGCGCAGCTGATCTGCCACTCAAGTGGCGACCAGCCGGTAGCGCGCTTCGCCCGATGCATCGGTCTCCAGCGACCACTGCTTGTTGTGGAAAGCCGCCACTGTGGGCCGGTGCGCGATCGACACCAAGGCGCCGTTGGAGGATTTCACCAGCGCCTGCAGCCTGCTGTAGAGCGTGGCTTCGGCCGTCTCGTCCAGCGCGCTGGTGGCTTCGTCCACAAACAACCAGCGGGGCTTCTTCAGAAAGGCGCGCGCGATGGCCAGGCGTTGCTGCTCACCGCCCGACAGCTTCTGGCCCCAGGTGTCTTCGTCGTCGAGGCGGCTGGCCAGATCGGGCAGCAAGGCGTCGCTCAGGGCTTGCCGCAAAGCGTCGTCGCTGTAGTGCTGGGCGGCTTCGGGGTAGGCGAGCGCGGCGCGCAGACTGCCGTTCGGGAAGTAGGGCCGCTGCGGCAGAAACATCACCCGCTGATCAAAATCGGCGGGCAGGCGCACGCGTCCTTTGGCCCAGGGCCAGATGCCGGCCAGCGCACGAAACAACGTTGACTTTCCGCTGCCAGATGGACCTTTCACCAGCAAGTTGTCGCCCGCCGCCAGGGTCAGGGCTTGCGCGCCCAGGAGCGCCGCGCCGCCCGGCAAGGCCAACTGCAGGTTCTCGACCTGGAGGCTGTCGCCATCGCTTTGGCCGTCCGGGTTGGCAGGCGTCAGTTCGGACGTTTGCAGCGCCAGAAAGCTGGCTTCAAAACTGATGATGCGGTCGGTGGTGGCGCGCCAGGCCGCGAGGCTGCTGTAGTTGTCGACGAACCAGGAGAGCGAGTCCTGGACCCGGCCAAAGGCGGATGAAATTTGCATCAACTCGCCGAGCTGGATGGCGCCGCTGAAAAAGCGCGGTGCGGCCACGATGAAGGGAAACACCACAGCGGCCTGGCCGTAGAAGTTGTTGAACCAGATGAGCCGCTTTTGCGCACGGATCAGGTTCAGGTAGTTGGTCAGCACGCGGGTGAAGCGCCCGCCCAGTTGCTGGCGTTCCACCGGCTCGCCCCGGTCCAGCGCGATCGACTCGCTGTATTCGCGCACCCGCACCAGGTGGTGGCGAAAGTCGGCTTCGAAACGCTGCTGGCGAAAGTTCAGGTCGATCTGGGGCCGGCCTATGTAGTGGGTGAGCACACTGCCGGCCAGGCTGTAGATCACCGCCATCCAGACCATAAAACCGGGGATGTCGTAGGCCTTGCCTTGGAACTCAAAAGCGAAACTGCCGGAGAGGCTCCAGAGAATGCCGACAAAGCTCAGCAGCGTGACCACGGCGTTCATCAAGCCCATGGTCAGCCCGACGGTGTCGCTGGTGAACATGTTCAGGTCTTCGGCGATGCGCTGGTCGGGGTTGTCGGGTGGTGCGTCCTTGGTCTTGGAAAAGCGGGCCAGCTCGAGTTGGTAGAAGGCCTTGTTGGACAGCCAGCGGTCCATGTAATGGGCGGTCATCCAGTTGCGCCAGCGCAGCTGCAGCAGTTGCGTCAGGTAAAAGCGGTAGACCGCGATCACGATGAAGGCAAAGGCCAGGTAGGTGAACCGCCCCAGCTCGCGCCAAAAGACCGGCTGGTCCTTGTTCTGCAAGGCATCGTAGAAGCCGCGGTTCCATTCGTTGAGCAACACCAGCATGTACACCGCCGCCAGATTCAGCACGATGATCGCCGCGAGCAGCCCCCGCGCTTTCCATTTTTCTTCCGACTGGAAGTAGGGCAGCGCGAGGCGGATCACCTTGCGGGTGAATACGCGAAAGCTCTGGAATTTGTCGATCAGGGTCATGGTGTCACTGGCTCAGGGAGATGGATCGGGTGCGAAGCGTTGGCTGGCAGCGTGCGCAACCCGCAGAAGGTGAAGGTGGAACCGCATCCAGGCTGCGATACCACCATGATGTCACTACCGAGGTAGCTGGCCTGGGCCTTGGCAATGGCCAGCCCCAGGCCATGGCTCTCGCTGGCCACACGGTCGTCAAAGCTGCGGTAGGCATCGAACAGCAGCGGGATGCGTTCCGCCGCCACGCCAGAGCCCGAGTCGCGCACCTCCACACACAGTTGCTGGCCGACGGGGTATTGCGTGCGCATCCGTGTGCCCACATACACGGCGCCCTGTTCGGTGTTCTTGATGGCGTTGCTCACCAGGTTCTGCAGGATGGAGTCGAGCATGCCGCGATCGGCCAGCACATGGTGGCGTGCAGCGGCGAAGTGCAGGCGCACACCCTTGGCCTGCGCCTGGGCCGCGAAGATGCTTTCGACGTGCGCGAACACCTCGGTCAGCGCCACCGCCTCCAGGATCACTTCCATGGAGCCGGACTCCAGCCGCGAAAGTTCCAGCAAGCGGTTCACCTGCCCGTGGATCGAGGCCACCGCCGTCTCGATCTTCGACGCGGTCTGAACCACCGTCTCACCGCCGACCTGCGGGGCGCTGTGGCGCAGGAAGCCGGTGTACATGGCGATCGCACGCAGCGGTTGTTTGAGGTCGTGGCTGATGCCGGCGAGAAACAGGCTCTTGGTGCGCGAGGCGCTTTCGGCTTCGGCCCGGCGAAAGCCCAGATCTTCGATCAGGTTCTGGTTCTCGTGGCGCAGGCGCATGGACTCGCGGTGCAAGCGGTTCGTCATGTGGGCGTAGTGCGCCATCGAGAACAGGAACAGCACGGTCAGGCCCGCAAGCACGAGGTGTTCCTGCGTGCCCGCCATGAGCAGCAGCGCCACGTAAGGCAGAAGGGCGGACAGCAAGAACAGGTAGAAGGCGGGCAGGTAGATCGACAGGGGCGTCACCGCGCCCCCAACGTGCCCGGCCAAGTAAGACCCGACCACCAGCAGGGTGAGTGGCTTTTGCGCGTCGAAGTAGAGCCAGGCAAACGCGCCCCAGGTGGCACCGGTGAACAGGGACGAGATGGCAAATCCGCGCATGATGGCGGCGTAGCCATGGCCTTGTTCCAACTGGGGCTTCATGTAACGCACAAACAGCTCGCGCAGCAGACTCAGCGCCCCGCCCACAAAAATCCACGCGGCAATGGCGGCGGTGGGCACGTTGCCGTACATGAGCCAGGCGCCCACCAGCGACATCAGTGTCACGCTGACATAGGGGTAGTGGATGTCGTTGACGAAGTACAGGGCAAAGGCCCTTTCTTCATACTTCGCAAGCGAGCCGACCTGTTTTTGCCCGAACATGGACCCAGCCTTTCAACACGATAATGCGCGACTATGCCACTCATCAAAGTCCTGATCGCGGAAGACCACGCCTTGCTGGTCGATGCCTTGCAGATGCTGTTGGGGACACAGCCCGACATGCAATGCGTGGGCGTGGCCAAAGACGGCGAGCGGGCGCTGGCGTTGGCGCAATCGATCGAGGCGGATGTTTTGCTGTTGGACTTGGGTTTGCCCCGAGTCGATGGCCTTGCCGTGATGGAGACGCTCCAGCGCGCGCGCTCACCCATCAAGGTGCTGGTGGTGACGGCGCGCCTGGATCAGCAGTCCATCCGTGGGGCCCTGGCCTTGGGCGCCGCAGGCTACCTGCCCAAGGACGAAGACAGCGACGAACTGCTGCTGGCCATTCGCCGAGTGGCCCAGGGTCGGCGCTACATCAGCGCCGAGATCGCCCAGCTCTTTGTGCCGGAGGCGCCCCGCGAGCCGGGCAGCCCCCTCACACGCAGCGAGACCACCATTCTGCGGCTGGTGGGTGAGGGGCTGACCAGCAAGGAAATCAGTCTGCAGCTCGATATCAGCGAAGCCACCGCCCGCAAGCACCGCGAGAACATCCGGCGCAAGCTCGGCATTCGCAACAGCGCCGAGATGGCGGCCTACGCCATCCGCTCGCAAGGCCTCACCGGGCCCTGAAGCCCCCACCGATCGCGGCATACGCCCAAGTGCGTAGAGGCGCCTGTGCGCGCTACGCACTTGGGCGAATTGTGGTGGCGCGCGCGTCTTCTTACGATGGGTACGTCGAAACGAGGCAAACGCACCCACCGGTGGGTGCCGGCAAAGCCCACCACATTGACCACGACTCAAGATGAAAAACCTCCAGTTGAATCGGCCAGGTTCGCTATTGGAACGGCGCCGCAGGCCAGTCTCGGGCTGGGCTGCGCCTGTACCCGTGCCAGCGTCGTCACCTCCTCGGGCTGTGGCGACCTCCCTCCTTCATCCGCTGTAACCCGATTCCCGGGTGCCATTCCATCGAGAGCCCAAACATGGCCGCCAATATTTTCGTGATCCGCCCCACCCAATTGCTGCGCTTGCTGGTGATGGCCAGTGTGCTGGCGCTGGCCGCTTGCGGCGGTGGAAGCGGTGGCGGAGACGACAGCGCGAAGGCCTCTGTTCCTGCGCGCATCGAGATCACGCCCAGCGCGGTGCTGCTCACCGCACCCGGTCAGAGCAAAACGCTGTCTGCCCGGGTGTTCGATGCGGACGACCAGCTGATCGAAGCCTCGGTGCAATGGGCGTCGAGCCGGCCTGAGCAAATGGCGGTGGATGCCAACGGGGTGCTCCGTGCCACCGGTGCAGGCGGTTCGAGCCAGATCACGGCGCGCATTGGCGCGCTGCAGTCGCCACCCCTTCTGGCTGTGCACACGGCGTTGCCTGCGGGTGCGGTGCTGCTCACCGATGCCAACATCGTGGGCCAGCCCGTGGAAAGCACACCAGATGCCGCCGCCAGCTTGGGCAACACCTATACCGTGCAGCTCACGGGCATGGCCGCACCCGCGCTGGGCGACTTGCTCATCAATACCGAAGGCAAGGTCGTGGCCGGGCGTGTCACCGCAGTGGACAGCATCGGTGGCGATCACCGCGTCACGCTGGCACTGGTGCCCGCGCGCGAGATGTTCCCCAACCTGGAAATCCGCGAAGTATTCGATTTGAACCAGGCCGAGGTGGTCATTCCAGAAGCCTTGCTCGCGATGTACACCGTGCAGAAAAACGGCAACACCTACACGTTCACCGCCAAACCGGATGCTCAGGTGCAGGGGCGAGCGCTGCCCCGATCCGACACGCGTCTGCGTGCGCAGGCGACCGCAGGGGTCGAATTCAAGCGCGGTCCCTTCACCTGCAAGCCGGCCTTTGACGGCGCAGCGGGCGCAGGTTCGGAGATTCTGGCCTTGGCAGGGCCGACGCCCTTGTTTGCCTTCACGCTGAACAACTCGCTCGACGTCTTGTTCACCAAGGCCCATGGGCTGGAGCGCTTTGTGCTCGGTGCCAAGCCGAATTTTTCGGTGCAAGCCGGCCTGACGGTGTTGGTGGCGGTAGAAGGCAAGGTCACTTGCGAGGTGGAGTTGCTGGTCATCAAAATTCCCGTGGGTGGCCCAGTGGCGCTGGTGATCGGTGGGCAGTTGCCGGTGGGCGTTGGCATGGAGTTGGCGGGCAAGCTCACGGTGGTCAACATGGGCATATCGGCCAAGGCCAGCGCCAAAACCACGGTGAATTTGGGCCTGTCTTGCCCGCAAGGTGCCGAGTGCGCTGTGGTCAGCGAGGTGGGTCCCCTGGATCTGAATTTCGAACCCACGGTGGATGGGCCCAGCCTGAACGATTTGCGGCTGGAGCCCAGTCTGTCCACCTATGCGTTCGTCAAAGCCGCTATCGGAAACCCGTTTCTGAAGTCCTTGCGCTTTGACGCTTTCCGCATCAAGGCGGGTGCCGCGCTCAAGGGCAGCTTTGCACCGCAGTTCGTGCAAATGGGCGACGCGGCCTACAAGTCCGATTACAAATTACTGGCCGAAATCAAAGCCGGGGTCGACACCGACTTTTTGGACCTGGCGGCTTTCCTGGGGTTGAATGCGGTGGCCGAAACCTTGGCCGAAATCAACACCGAGATCGGCAGCTCACCCGCGGGCACCGTCACCGCCGACCGGCCCACCTTTGTGGCTGGCGACACGGTCAACTTTCAAGTCAAGCTGGACCCGAGCAAGGTTGGCTTTTTGCCTTTGATTGGGCCTTACAACGTGAAGCGCATCTTGCTGGTGCGCAACGGCGACTTGGTGACCGCGCGCGAAGTGGCGCGGGTGCTGGCTGCGCCGGGACAGACCGACTTCGACATCGCCTTCACCGCCACCAACGCCGGACGCGCCGACGAGTTTTTCGCCTTCGTGGACACCGTGTTGCCACTCGATCTGGTCTCGCTGGAGCTGGGGCAGGTGCAGTCGACCGGCGACTGTGTGCCGAAGGCCGGTCAAGCGTACTGCTACACCGTCCAGGAGCTGCCCCATGTAGAGTCGAATTTCACCCCCTTGGGTATGAATGCACGGGGCGAAGTTCTCTTTCAAAAGCACAACTTGAGCAGTGCATTGCAAGGTGCCTGCACCGGCAGCGATGCGCCTGCGCAGGCTTCTTGCGGGGTGGTTTGGAAAACCGGTGCGGTTCGTGAATTGCCCCATCGATTTTTGCCAGTGGGTATTGCGGACGACGGCACCGTGGGTGGCAATCAACTGGAGGGGGCGACGTATTACCAGTCCATTACACATCCGGCCGTTGTTCTTTCCTCTGGCCAACCCAGTGTGATTCTGGCCAGGTCCACGCCGAGGTCGGGCAATACCCCGGACGCGGACGGCAAGACACTCGTCTCTCTGTCAGCGGGTGGGCGGGCCACGTATATTGCCGGCGACAACGGCTACTCCTACAGCGGCGCTGACCTGGGCTACTGCGATATGAGCATCCGGTATTGCCGCCGCTGGGTGTACCACGAGTCCCTTGGACCGGGGTGGGGCGCAGGCCTGGAAATTCGCCGGGACCAGTTGCCTGGGTCGGGAACCCTGTTTGGAAATATTTTCGATGGTGATGCCGCAGGTCGGGTCGGAAGTGCATCCCTTTACAGCAGCAACGATAGTGCAGGCATGAAGGACTTTCAGATCGGCGTGGTGGGACGGGTGAATGTGAGCGTGGATAGCCTGGGCACTGTGCTGTTCTTCTCACACCGGCCATCGGACTACAGCCAGGTGTTTGAACTGGATCCGCCAAGCCCCCATGCCCTGGTGGGGGCGCAGCCTTATGCCTTGGGGCGCAATGGCCACGCCTTGTTTTGCAGCGAGGCAGATGCACTAAGCGGCGCGCGGCGGGTACGGGTGGTGAACGTGCACACCGGAGAACAAGGCCCAGAGATCGCCCAGTCGCATTCCTTGACCCTTGCGGGGCATACGATCGATGTGTCCATTCCTTGCCGGCAGTCGCAAGGGAATTGGATCGACCCACAGGGGCGGATGCTGGCTTTTGCCAGCAGCACCACCAACCCCAATGTGGTCAGCGTGATCCTGACACCCCGTGGCCAGGCGCTGCCATGAATTTGGGGTCTACGGACCGGTTCACTCTGGCCGCTCGCGACGAGCGAGCGGACCCACGCTCAGACGTTTCAACGCGCAGCGACAGGATTCAAGGCTGGTGTGGAGCGTTCGAGACGCCGCTGGCCACATGCCCCGAAGGCACGTGCAGCGCGGCGTGTTCGATGTGGCCGGTCTGGTCGTCGAAGAAAAAATCGGGCTCGAACTCGCGCAGGAATTCGCCTTTGGGCAAGCCGCCGAGGAACATGGCTTCGTCCACCTCGATGTTCCAGTTCATCAGCGTGCGGATGGCGCGCTCGTGCGCCGGCGCACTGCGCGCCGTGACCAGCGCGGTGCGGATGCGGATGCTGGAGGTGCCTTCGGCTTGCAGGCGGTGCAGGGCTTCGAGCAAGGGCTTGAAGGGCCCACCGGCCAAGGGAAGCGCCGCCTTGCTGGCCTCGTGCGCCTGGAAGGCGGAGAGGCCTTCGGTCTGGAACACCCGCTCCGCCTCGTCGGAAAACAGCACGGCGTCGCCGTCGAAGGCGATGCGCACCTCGTGCGGATGCGCGTCGCTGGCGTGCACCGAATGGGGGTAGACCTGCGCGGCGGGCACACCGGCGTCCAGCGCGGCGCGCACGTCGGCCAGGTGGGTCGATAAAAACAGGTTGGCGCGCAGCGGTCGCAGATAGCGCCAGGGTGGCTGACCGCGTGTGAAACTGCCGCGCTGGATCGGCAGGCCGTAGTGCTGGGCCGAACGGAACACGCGCATGCCCGAGACCGGGTCGTTGCGCGACAGGATCACCACCTCCACCCGCTGCGCCTGCGCATCGTTGAAGGCCAGCAGCTTTTGCACCAGCGAAAAAGCCACGCCAGGCAGGGCCGGATGATCGAGCCGCTCCAGCTGCAGCTTCATGTAGGCACGGTCGTCGCCGGTTTCAAACAGGCGGTTCTCTTCCTCGAAGTCGAACAAAGCCCGCGAAGAAATCGCGACCACCAATTGGCCATCGAGCGTCACGGCCATACGCGCAGGTCTTCGATCGAGGTGGTTGCCTCCGGCACACACCGTGGAACCGGCTTTGCCGGGCCACTGGTGTGGTCCCCCCTCTGGGGGGAAGACGCGAAGCGGCGCAGGGGGGGCATCACTTGACCAACTGGTTGAGCTGGATGATGGGCATCAGCACCGCCAGCACGATCAGCATCACCACCAGTCCCATGCCCACGATCAGCAGCGGCTCCAGGATGGTGGCCAGGTGCATGGCGCGGCGTTGCACTTCGGCGCTCAACTGGGTGGCCGCGCGGCCGAGCATGGCGGGCAGCTGGCCGGTCTGTTCACCCAGGCGGGCGAACATGGCTACCAGCGGCGGAAAGCGTTTTTTGCTGGCGATGGCCGAAGCCAGCGGTGCGCCTTCGCGCACCAGCACCAGGGCGTCGAGCGCGTCGGCACGCATGGCGCGGTTGCTCAGGGTTTCGGTGGCGGTTTGCAGCGAACGCAGAATCGGCACGCCCGCCGACGCCAGCATGGCCAGGGTGGCGGCAAAACGCGCCGCGTTGTAGCCGCGCGCGAGCTTGCCCACCAGGGGCAGGCGCAGCCAGGCCGCGTCCATGGTCAGGCGCAGCGCCTCGTTGCGGCGCGCCATCACCACGCCACCGACGCTCAGCGCCAACAGGATGAGCATCAGCCAGCCCTGGTTGCGCACAAAAGCGCTGATGGACAGCATCACCACGGTGAGGAAGGGCAGCGCGCGTTTGCTCCCCGCAAACACCGCCGCCACCTGCGGCACCACGTAGCTCACGAGAAAAACCACGATCACGATGGCCACCAGGGTGACGATGGCCGGGTAGAGCGAAGCGGCGATGAGCTTGTTCTTCAGCGCCTCGGTGCTTTCCAGATCGTCGGCCAGGCGTTCGAGCACGGTGCCGAGCTGGCCACTTTGTTCGCCCGCTGCGATCACGGCGGTATAGGTGTTGGAGAACTCGCGCGGGTGTTGCGCCAGCGCCCGGGCGAACGGCGATCCGCCGTTGACTTCGGAGCGCAAGGCCGCCACCAGGCGTTGTTGTTGCTCGCTTTCGGCTTCGTCGGCCAGGGCCGACAGCGCCCGTTCCAGCGGCAAACCGGCGGCAACCAGCCCGGCGATCTGGCGCGTCCAGACCGCCAGCGTGGTGGGGTTGAAGACGCGACCGCCCCATAGGGTGATGTTGAGTCCGCCCAGGCGTTCGGCACCGGGCGCATGAACCGCCGGCTCGACCAGGATGGGGACCAGCGCGCGGGCCCGCAACATGCCGCGCGCGGCACGCGCGGTGTCGGCATCGATCATGCCTTTTTGGGTCGCGCCCTGGGCGTCCAGGGCTTCAAAGGTGTAGGCGGGCATGCTAGCGAGCGGCGGCGCTGGGCCGTCCCGTGGCACTAGGCCAGGTGGACACCGCCGGTCGTGGAGCGCATGGGGATTTCATGTCAATCCCGCGTGATGCTCATCACCTCTTCGGGCGAGGTGATGCCGGCGTCGATCAGACGCTGGCCGTCCTGGCGCATCGAGCTCAGACCGCCGGCTTCGGCGGCCACGTAGAGCTGGCTTTCGGCGGCGCGGTTGTGGATCAGTGCGCGGATCTTCTCGTCGGTGGCCATCAGCTCGTAAATGCCGGTGCGGCCTTTGTAGCCGGTGTTGCCACAGTGCGCGCAGCCCACCGGGTGCCACAAACCCTGCTCGTCTTGCTGGCGGCAATGCAGGCAGAGCTTGCGCACCAGTCGCTGTGCCAGCACGCCCAGCAGCGAGGAGCTGAGCAAAAAGGGTTCGATGCCCATGTCGGTCAGGCGCGTCACCGCGCTGGGGGCGTCGTTGGTGTGCAGCGTGGCCAACACCAGGTGGCCGGTGAGCGAGGCCTGCACGGCGATCTGCGCGGTTTCAAAGTCGCGGATCTCGCCGATCATGATCACGTCCGGGTCTTGCCGCAGGATGGCGCGCAAGGCCTTGGCGAAGGTGAGGTCGATCTTGCTGTTGACCTGGGTCTGGCCCACGCCTGAAAGCTCGTACTCGATCGGGTCTTCCACCGTCATGATGTTGAGCGAGCTGGCATCGAGCTTTTGCAGCGCCGAGTACAGCGTGGTGGTTTTGCCGGAGCCGGTGGGGCCGGTCACCAGGATGATGCCGTGTGGCTGCGCAATCAGCTGTTTGAAGCGCTTGAGCACGGAGCCTTGCATGCCCACGGCTTCCAGG
>NZ_JBFJMY010000124.1:0-10663 GCF_041633695.1 Hydrogenophaga sp. | reverse complement strand
GATACACCCCGTACACCCGGGGTTGGACCCCCAGAACCGAGACGGCTGCGGCTACCCAGGCAACCATCAGACCGCTGAGAAACACCACCTGCTGTTCTTGCAAGTCGGGGCCGAACACCGGCAGGCACAGCATGACCAGCCACCCTGTAAAAGCCGAGGCCGAGGTGATCAAGGTCAGCTGCAGGCGACTGGCCCTCTCGGGGTCGCGCATCAGGCGTTCAAACCAGAACTGGCGCAAAGCAAACCCGGCCGCAACGGGCACAGCCCACGCCAAGTAGCGGGGCCAGCCCACCGCTGGCACAAACATGCCAGCCAACGCCGCAGTGACCAACCAGACGGTGAGCATGCCCATCCGGCTTTGTTCTGTCACCAGGGCAATGCTGCGCCGGAGCATCTTGGTGTCCAGTGACGTATTGGCGCCTAGCTTGGGTGCATGACGGGCTGAAGAGTCCATGCGCCGCAACATACGCGCAATTCGCGCTCGGCGCGATACCCCGAATGGCAGAGCCAGGGCCTACCCCATTCGTTTCTGCCAATTGGCCGATAGGCGCAGCACCGGATGCTACGCACACTGGATCAGCGGTGCATGTGCCGTGATCACATGCCATTTACACGATCAGGAGAACACCATGGAAAAACACGCACAGCTTTTGCGAACACGGATGGCCGCGGCCGTCGCGATATCTTGCGGTCTACTTGCTTGCGGCGGCGGCAGTGGAGATCCCGCCCGAGGCGGTTCGGCCGACGACGTAACCTTGTCGGGCACCGCAGCCAGTGGCGCACCCCTGGCGGGCGCGGCCATCGTGGTCACAGATGCCCTGGGCGCTGAAGTTCAGGTTTGCAAGGACAGCACTGGACTGTCGGTGACCTGCAATACCCAGCCCGATGGCAGCTACACGCTCACCATCAAAGCCGGTGCCCAGGCGCCTTTGGTGCTCAAGGCCACACCTGTGGATGGCAGCATGACCCAGGTGAGCATGGTGGGGGAGGCCAAGACCGCGACGGTGAATGTCACGCCCATCACCACCCTGATCGCGGCGGCCTTGGCGGCCTCGGGCAACCCGTACGACCTGAAGGGGGCCGACTTCAACGCCGACGACCTGCAGGCTGCAGTGGCTGAAATCGTGGCGGCACTCAAGCCGTTGCTGGATGCGGTGGGCACTACGGCCAACCCATTGACGGGGGTGTTCCAGGCCGATGGCACTGGAATGGACAAGGCTTTGGATGTGCTCGATGTGCGGGTGGTGCCGGACGGAGGTTCGACGACGGTCTTCGCAGAGATCAAGCTCAATGGCGATGGCGCCGCACCCGCGTCCGTGGTGATCACGGCCGGCGGTGCGCCGGTGGTCACCAACATGGACAAGGTTTTGCCGGACGCGCTGCCGGCCGACGGGCTGGGGCCGATGCTGGCGAACTTGATGGGCCGCATGAGCGCCTGCTACAACCTCCCGTACAACGAACGTGTCGATACGAGCACTACGCCGCACACGCTCAAAGCGCTTGCCTGCAAGTCCTTGTTCGTAGGCGCCGACCCGACCACCTGGAAGAGCAACGGATTCGTTGTGGCCCCTTCAGATGTGGCGAACAGCAGTTTCAATGGAATGTTCAGCAACAGGGACACCTCCGGTCCCTCGGGTGCACGCAACGAATTGACCTTTGACCAGCCGGTATACGAACTCACCCGCACCGGAGGGTCTTACAACGGCGACGTGGTATTCACCCACCACTGGAAAGATCGTTATGGCAACGAGGACTGGAGCCAGCAGGTTGTACGCAACGAAGGAGGCGTTTTCAAGCTGATTGGCAACCAGTACGACTACGACATCTCGTTGCGGCCCGCCTTGCAGCGCTGGGAATTTGTCGACGCGGCTTCGGTGGGCTCCAGCTACATGAGCACCGGCTACAACGCCCGCGTTGGTGATCGCCACGACAACACCGGGAAATCCTTGTTTGATCGTGTTGAGGTCATCACGCCCCGTGGGACGAAATTGTCGCTGTGGCCCAGCCCCGCTCTGAATCGATTGACGTTTAAGCGTGCCAATGGCGTACCTTCAGGCAGCAGTCATATCAATCTGCAATGGGCCTACCTGGACTCGCTGGCGCTCGGTGGTCGCAGCAGTGTGGGACCTTCGGGCAAGGATCTTGGCGAATACGGGTCCGGTGGCGTCTACGCGCGGGACGCAGGTGGCCAGTTGACGCAATGGAGCGATACCGATATCAAGGCCATTCCCAACCAGGGTCGGTGGCGTTTTGACATCTTCCTGGCTGGCAACAGCGGTAGCACGCCGGATGCTACCCAATGGCACACATCGCTGACACGCATCTATACCCTGGGCGAAGCGCGATCGATAGCGTGGGCAGCATTCAATCCGACCTTTCTCGACCAGATGCGCAACAAGATCGACGTGAACCAAGGGGGCGTTCCGATCACACAGTCTGGATTTATCGACTTTCAACCCTCGAAAGCCGGTGATCCCGATGCGTACTGGAACGTACCGGCTGGCGCGATGGCTCCCGTCTATGCCGGCGTCGCGACAGCGTTTGGAGGCGTGTATTTCAACGATGGGCTCAGCGTGTTCAGCAAGGCACGTACCGCTCGGGTCAGTTGTCAGAAGATCGACGCTGCGGACCAGCATTGCACCATGCATCCGGACGGTACCAGTACCGGTGAGTTTGCAGTCGGCAACGTGATCAACAACTTGGACCTTTGGACCAGAAACAGCCGCAATCTGGAGCTCGCCAACCACTACAACCTGTATCGCCGAACACCCTGACGCCAGCAGGTGATATTTCTACTCCGGCGCTCGGCTTGCGGCTCTTTGAACGGCCTTGTGAGCCGAAGCGCCTGTCTTTTGAGGAGACTCTCATGACCTTCACGCACGACTTTTTCGCTCTTGCACTCTGCGCCATGGCTGCGGGCTGTGCAACGCCATCCCCGCCCAAGGAATTCCCACCTGGGGCGCAGCAGATCCCCGCGCAGGCTCTCAAGGACCGCCTCAGTGGACGCAGCTACACCGCACGCTTGAGCAACCGCACGGGTTGGCACATGGCATATGGGGCCGACGGAAGCTTTCGCATGCGCACCAGCGATGGCAACAGCGACCAAGGGCGTTGGCGCACCGAAGACAGTCGCATGTGTGTGGCGTTTGAAGGCCCGTTTCCCAGCGGGTGCTCGGAGATGCGGGTCGACGACAAGCTGCTGTATCTGCAACGCAGAGGCACCGGCGAAGTCGTTGCTCTGGAACCAGCACCCTGATGAGCGCCGAGCGGGTGTCCAGGGCCTGCGGTCCAGCTTGCTTTCTGTTTACCCCTTGCGCGCTTGTTCGTATAGGCGTTGCACCCGCGGCACATTGGACTGCAGTTCCCGAATGCGGTCCGGGCCGCTGGGGTGGGTGGACAGAAAGGCGGGGCCGCCGCTGCCGCTGGTGGCCGCCATTTTTTGCCACAGGCTCACGCTGGCCTGCGGCTGGTAGGCGGCGCGGGCGGCGAGTTCCAGGCCGACCAGATCGGCTTCGGATTCGTCGGAGCGGCTGAACTGCAGCGTCAGCAACTGCGTGCCCAGGCTGGCTGCCACGTTGCCCAGTTCACCCAGACCGAACAAGGACGACAACAGCGACAAGCCAATGCCCGTGGCCTGGGTTTTGGCCAGGCGTTCGCGGGCGTGTTCGCGCAGCGCATGGGCCATTTCGTGGCCCATGATCATGGCGGACTCGTCGTCGCTCAGCTGCAGTTTGTCCAGAATGCCGGTGTAGAAGGCGATCTTGCCGCCGGGCATGCAGAACGCGTTGATCTGGTCGCTTTGGATCAGGTTGACTTCCCAGCGCCAGTCGCGGGCGCGGCTGTTCCAGGGTAGGGTGTGCGGGATGAGGCGCCCGGCCATGCTGCGCAGGCGGCGCACCTGCGGGTGTTGGTCGGGCATCAGCGTGCCCTTGCCGCGCGCTTCCGCCATCATCTCGCCGTATTGCTGGCGGGCTGCGTTCTCCAGTTCGGCCGCAGGCACGAGCTTGCGCAGGCCCGAGGACTTGCCCACATCCACCTGCGCGTGCGCGGGCAGGCCGGTGAGCGCGGCGCCCGCCGTGCCCGCTGCGGCCAGCACAAAGGCGCGCCGGGCCGACCAGAGGGGTTCGGGTCGTGGGGGCGCGGCGCTGTCGGCGGCGCGGGATTTGAAATCGCAGATGAAGCACATGCGTGAATAATAGTCACATCCACCAACCTCTGCGCGGGCACTTGCCCCCGCACCCCCAGACCATGCCCTCAAACCTTTCCCAGCCCGACGCGGGCGAGCGCGCCACCCCGCCCAGCTGGGGTGAAACCGTTCGCGTCTACCTGGAGCCGGCCAGTCTGCGCATGTTTGCTCTGGGTTTTTCGGCCGGCCTGCCTTTGCTGCTGGTGCTGGGCACGCTGAGTTTTCGTTTGCGCGAGGCGGGGCTGGACCGCACCACCATCGGGTATCTGAGCTGGGTCGGGTTGGCCTATGGCTTCAAGTGGTGCTGGGCGCCGCTGGTGGACCGCCTGCCGATTCCGCTGCTCACGCGCTGGATGGGGCGGCGGCGCAGCTGGTTGCTGCTGTCGCAGCTGGCGATCATGGTGGCGCTGGTCGGCATGGCCTTGTCCGACCCGCGCACCGGCCTGACCACGGTGGTGTGGTGCGCGCTGGCGGTGGCTTTTGCGTCGGCCACGCAAGACATCGCGCTCGACGCTTTTCGCATCGAGTCGGCCGATGTGCGGCACCAGGGCGCGCTGGCCGCCACCTACCAAACCGGCTACCGCATCGCCATGATCTGGGCCGGGGCCGGCGTGTTGTGGATCGCCGCGCGGGCCGAGGTGCCCACCGCGCTGTCTGGCGCTGCCGCCGCTGCACCGGGTGTGCTGTACCAGCAAGCCGCGTGGACCACGGCCTACCTGGTCATGTCGGTCTCCATGCTGGTGGGGGTGCTGACCGTGCTGTTTTCGCGCGAGCCGGTGCGGCTGGCCTTGCCGCCTTCGAAGAACGCGGCCGAATGGTTGCGCAGCGCGCTGGTCGAGCCGTTTGTCGACTTTCTCAAACGCTATGGCAAACAGGCGCTGCTCATCCTGGCGCTGATCGGTGTCTACCGCATCAGCGACGTGGTGATGGGCATCATGGCGAACCCGTTTTATGTGGACATGGGCTACAGCAAGGACGAGGTGGCGGCGGTCACCAAGGTGTTCGGCGTCATCATGACCCTGGTGGGCGCCTTCATTGGTGGCGCGCTCTCGTTGAAGCTGGGCGTGATGCGGGTGCTCATGCTGGGCGCGGTGCTGTCGGCGGCGAGCAATCTGCTGTTCGCGTGGCTGGCGGGGCACGGGCACGACGTGACGGCGCTGATCGCGGTGATATCGGCCGACAACCTGAGCGCGGGCGTGGCGTCTGCCGCGTTCATTGCCTACCTCTCCAGCCTCACCAACGTGAAGTACTCGGCCACGCAGTACGCGCTTTTCAGCTCCATGATGTTGCTGGCACCCAAATGGCTGGCCGGGTTTTCGGGCGCGTTCGTGGACGCCTACAACTATTCAACGTTTTTCGTGTGCACCGCGCTGTTGGGCGTGCCGGTGCTGTTGCTGGTGTGGCTGGCCGGGCGGGTGCACGAGGTGCCAGCCGGTCAGCAGGCAGGCACCGATGGCGACTCAGCCGGTCTGCGCCAGCCAGGCCTGTAGCGCGGGTTTTTGCACCTTGCCCAGGGCGGTCTTGGGCAGGCTGTCGGCCCGCAGCCAGCGGCGCGGCCATTTGTAGCGGGCCAGGCGCCCATCCAGGGTGCCCCGCAAGGCTTCGGCCCAGTCCTCGGGCGCGGCTTGCCCGTCGCGCAGCACCACCACCGCCACCACCACCTCGCCCCAGCGCGCATCGGCCTGGCCGAGCACGGCGCATTCGGCCACCAGCGGGTGCTGGTTCAACAGGTTCTCGATCTCCGCCGGGTAGACGTTTTCGCCACCCGAGATGACCATGTCCTTGGCCCGGCCGACCACGGTGTAGCTGCCGTCCTCCGCCTGGCGCGCCAGGTCGCCGGTGTGAAAAAAACCTTGCTCGTCGCAGGCCGGGGTGTCGGGCCAGTAGTGCCGCACCACGTTGGCGGCGCGCACGCAGATTTCGCCCACCGCCCCAGGCTGCACCGCCGCGCCATGCGGGTCGCACAACAGCACCTCCACGCCTGGCGCCGGCCAGCCGCAGCTGCCCACATGGCTGTGGGCCTGCGCCGGGGGCAGCGCGATGGAGAAGGGGCCGGTTTCGGTGCTGCCATAGACGTTGCACACCGGCAGGCTGCGTGCGTGAAAAGCGGCGATCAGGCCGTCGGGCAAGACACTGGAGCCGGCCCAGACGGTGCGCAGGCTGCCCAGGTTGGTGTCGGGCCAGCGCGGGTGTTCGATCAAGGCCTTCAAGGTGGCGGGCACTTGCAGGCTCAGGCTGGGCCGGTCGGCCTCAAAACAGGCCAGCGTGGCGCTCGCGTCGAAGCGCGAAAACAGCAGCACCCGGGCGCCGGCCCACAAGGCGGGCAGGGTCTGTATGCACAGGCCGCCTACATGGAACAGGGGCAGCACGGTGGCGACCACGTCTTGCGGCGTCAGCGCCTGCACCGCCGCCGCCATGGCCATGTTGGCCAACAGATTGCCCTGGGTGTGCAGCGCACCTTTGGGTGCACCCGTGGTGCCCGAGGTGTAGACCAGCAGCACGGGCGTGGCGCTTGCATCGGGCGGTGGTGCCTGCGGTGCCTCGGCGCCGTCCTCCGGCACAGGGTCGCCGATCAACCAGGCCAGGCTGCGCAGCTGGGGTGGCTGGGCCAGCTGCGCCGTGGCGGCCAGCGCCGCTGGTGCAAAGTCCGCGTCGTGCAGCAGCAAGACCGGCGTGCAATCGGCCAATACCGCCGCCCATTCCGCCGGTGCCAGCCGGTGGTTCAGCGGCACCAGGACGGCACCGATGCGCGCCAGCGCAAACAAGAGCGCGATTTGCGCCGGGTGGTTCAACCCCAGCCAGGCCACGCGGTCGCCCGGCCGCAACTGCGGTTGCAAGCGGCGGGCCATGGCGTGCACGTGCCACGCCAGATCCCGGTAGCTGAGCTTTCGCCAGTTGTCTGGTTCAGGCGCAGGCTGCGCTGCTCCGAGCTCGCGAAACTCCAGCGCCACCGCATCGGGGCGCTGGGCCAGGTGGCGCGCCAGCAGCGCGTCCAGCGTTGACTCTTGCCCGGCGAAGGGCTGCATGTGGGGCGGCGTGGGCGGCGTCATTCACATTACTTTACGCCTGCCACAAGCGCGCTTGACCGGGAGCCGCCACCATGTGAACCAGCGTGGACACCGCTACACTGAAACCATGACCTACCAGCTGCTGATGATCGAAGACGATGCCCGCCTCGCCCAGATGGTGGTGGAGTACCTCGGCCCCTCGGGTTTCGAGGTCACCCACGCAGCCGATGGCGAAGCGGGACTGGAGCAATTGCAGCGGCTGCAACCGGCGCTGGTCATCCTCGACCTCATGATGCCGGGCATCGATGGCCTGGAAGTGTGCCGCCGCATCCGCGCCTTGTCGGGCGAGGCCGCGCGCACACCGGTGCTCATGCTCACCGCCAAGGGCGACCCGATGGACCGCATCATCGGGCTGGAGCTGGGTGCCGACGACTATTTGCCCAAACCTTTTGAGCCGCGCGAGTTGCTGGCGCGCATCCGCGCCGTGCTGCGCCGCCGCGCGGAACCCGGAGCCGCCTCCGAACGGGGTGCGCCGCTGCTGCGCTTTGGCTCCTTGGAAATCGACCGCGACGCGCGCACCGTACAAGTGGCCAGTCAGGTCGCCGAACTCACTTCGTACCAGTTTGACTTGCTGGTGGCATTGGCCGAGCGCGCCGGGCGCGTGCTCACCCGCGACCAGATCATGGAAGCCGTGCGGGGGCGCGAACTCGACGCTTTCGACCGCTCGATCGACGTGCACATCGGTCGCATCCGCAACGCCATCGAGGCCGACAGCAAAACCCCCAAACGCATACTCACCGTGCGCGGCGTGGGCTATGTGTTTGCCAAGCAGCAAGACTAGATGTTCCCTCTGCGATGCTTTGTGTCTTCCCCCCAGGGGAACATCACCTGTGGCCCGGCCAAGCCGGTTCCACGGTGTTTTGACGTGAGCGTGTGCACACACCGCCGGATCGGCCTGGTCCCGCGCACGTCGGGCGTGGGATCATGAGAAGCCTGCTCGGGCAGCGGCTGTACCTGCGCATCTGGCTGGCCGTGGTGGCCGCTGTGGCCGTGCTGGCGCTGGTGGTGGGCTGGCTGTGGCAGGTGGCGCTGGACCACGACCGGGAAGAGCGCGAAGCCCGCATGGCGCGCGAACTCGTGTTGCGCAACAGCAGCGGCGAGGTGCTGGGCCAGGCGCCTGCTCGCGCCGTGCGTGTGCCGGGGCAGGGGCTGGAGTTCCAGGTCACCATGAACGACGGCCAAACCCTTTACATCCAGTTGCCGCGCCCCAGCCGCGCGCCGGGCAGCGCGTCGGGCGCGCGCCGCGGATCGGCCTGGATGCAACCACCCTTTGGTTTTGTCTGGCTGCTCAGTCTGGTGGCCCTCGCCGTGGCGCTGGGCGCCTATCCCATCGTGCGGCGGCTCACCAAACGTCTGGAAGCCCTGCAAAAAGGCGTGGAACGCTGGGGCCAGGGCGACCTTTCCACGCGCTTGCCGGTGCAAGGCCAGGACGAGGTGGCCTTTCTGGCCACGCGTTTCAACGCGGCGGCCGAGCGGGTGGAGACGCTCATGCAGTCCCACAAGACTTTGTTGGCCAATGCCTCGCACGAGCTGCGCTCGCCACTGGCGCGCATACGCATGGGCATGGAGCTGGTGGGCAGGGCGGGCGCCACCCCCGGGCAGCGCAGCGAGATGGCGCGCAGCATCGAAGAGCTGGACCAGCTGATCGACGAAATCCTGCTGGCCAGCCGGTTGGACATGCGCGACGCCAACGACGTATCGGCGCTAGGCCCGACCGAAGAGGTGGATCTGGTCGGCCTGGCGGCCGAGGAGTGCGCCCGCACCGGCGCCGAACTCGACATCGACGAAGGCGTTTCGCCGGTGGAGGTGCGAGGCCACGCCCGCTTGCTGCGCCGCCTGGTGCGCAACCTGCTCGAAAACGCCCGCCGCTATGGCGCGCCGCGTGCCGCGCAGACTTCGGGCGAGCGCCACGAGGCGGACGTGCACCTGGGGATCGCGGTCCGCGTGGAGCCCACGGCCTCCGGCCTCGCCCGTGCACAGGATAGGTCGGATGCCGTGGTGCGCTGGGCGGTGGTGACCGTGGACGACACCGGGGCCGGCGTGCCACCCGATCAGCGCGAACGGATTTTTGAACCGTTTTATCGCCTGCCCGGTGCGAGTGAACGCGAGGGCGGCGTGGGTTTGGGCCTGTCCCTGGTCAAAAGCATCGCGGTGCGGCACGGCGGTCACGTGCGCTGCGAAGACCGACCCGGCGGCGGCGCACGCTTTGTGGTGGAACTGCCACTTTGAGCGGCGCCCCGCATGACCCACGTGCCACTGGCGCTATCGACTGAATATGTCCAAGGCATGACACCGGGACAAAAAATGCGAAGAAATTTTGCTGCCAAATCCGACACACTCCCCCAAAGAGGGGATGGCCGAAAGCATTACAGCGGCGCAAAATACAGACGTTGCTGTCACAACATCACGAAAAACCGGATCCGGCAAACAACACACGTCTCATAAACGTTTGAAACTGGTCTTCCAACGACGTCCTTCCAAGGACATTTCAAAAGCCACCGCAAGGTGGCTTTTTTTTTACGCCGCGCCTTTGCCAGACAGCACCACGCGAACGGTCTTGAGCAGGACAACCCAGTCGATCCACAACGACCAGTTGCGCACATACCAGCTGTCCAGCGTGGCCCGCTGATCGAAAGACGTGCGGCTACGACCGCTGACTTGCCAAAGGCCCGTCATACCTGGCTTGACTTGCTGGTACAACTCCAAGGTTTCGGCAGGATACATGGACAGTTCGCGGCGCAACAACGGTCTGGGGCCGACCAGACTCATGTCGCCCCGGATCACGTTCCAGAGCTGTGGCAACTCGTCAATGCTGGTGCGTCGAATGCCTTTTCCAATTTTGAGCAGTCGGGGATCGTCTTGGAGTTTGAAATTGTTGGCCACATAGCTGGCGTAAATTGCCGGATTCTTGGTTTTCCACGCCTCCAATACGTCGTCGGCATTGCGGACCATGGACCGAAATTTGTAAAAAGGGAAATCTTGGCAGTCATGGCCGACGCGGGGGTGCGAAAAAATGACGGGCCCACCGTCCTCGCGCCAGATGCGCCAGGCTACCCAGGTCATCAGGGGCGACAGCAGCAGCAGCGCGGCACCGGCCAGCAGCACATCCACCATTCGTTTCAGCCCTCGCGAAACAGGGCTCAGCAGCTTGTGCTGCAGGCGCATGATCAGCACGTCGTTGCTGAAAAAATGTTGGGTTTGCAGGCCATGCACGGGAAGCCCGTCCATGGAGGGCACGACAAACACCTCGAACTGCTGGGCGTGCAAGGTCCGCACCAACCTCGCGGCACGTCCTTTGGCCTCGATGTCTAGTGCGACGACGATCACCTCGCACCCCAGCTGGCGGGCCAGTGATTCCACGTTCACACGCATCAGGTCGGCAGGGATGCCTCCATACTCATCATCGTCG
>NZ_JBFJMY010000123.1:0-10886 GCF_041633695.1 Hydrogenophaga sp. | reverse complement strand
TCACCCAGGAGCAGAGCAGCCGCCTGCGCGACCTGGCTTTGGCGGTGGAGCACTGGCTGCAAGCCCAACAGACGCGGCTTGCGCTGCGCCAGGTGCAAGCCGATCAACACAGCCTTTTTGAACACATGGCCGATGGCGTCTTGATGCTGGATCGACACCACCGCCTGCTGGATGCCAACCGCGCCGCGCTGTGCATGCTGGGCATGGACAACAAGTCCTCGCTGTCCGGGCACCGGCTGCACGATGTGGTGGTGGCCGCGCAGCACGAACGTCTCGATGCCATCCGAGCCAGTGCAAACCCGGGCAGCGCGCCCCTGTTCGAGTGCGACATTGTGCGTGCCGACGGCAGCCACTTCCCCGCCGAGCTGAGCTTGCGTTCGGTGGACGCGCAGCGTCTGGTGGCGGTGGTGCGCGACATCACACCGCGGCGCGAGCAAGAGCATCAATTGCGGCAACTTTCCATGGTGGTGGAGCAAAGTCCCACCGCCGTGCTGATCACCGGGCTGGACGGGCGCATCGAATACGTCAACGCCGCAGCCATGCATTGCACCGGTTTCCCGCGCGACGAGCTGCAGGGGCGCAACCCGCAGTTCATGCGCACCGGTGCCATGGCCCCGGGTGCCTACCGCGCCATGCGCGCCAGCCTGTTGCGCGGCGAGGTATGGCGGGGTGCCATGCGCTGTCTGCGCAAGAACGGCCAGGCCTATTTGGCAGCGACCGTGGTCACACCGCTGCGTGGCGCCAGCGGCGACCTGGCGCAATACCTGGTGACGCTGGAAGACATCACCGACATCCAGCGCATGAGCGGGGAGTTGGCGCAGCACCGGCACCACCTGGAAACGCTGGTGGAAGAGCGCACCCGGGATCTGGAAATCGCCAAGCAGACGGCGGAAGCGGCCAGCCAGTCCAAGAGCGGCTTCCTGGCCACCATGAGCCATGAAATACGAACCCCGATGAACGGGGTGGTGGGCATTGTGGACGTGTTGCTGCAGTCCAGCCTCACGCCTTACCAGTCCGACCTGGCCGACACGATACGGGACTCGGCGTTCGCTTTGCTGGGCATCATCGACGACATCCTGGACTTCTCCAAGATCGAGGCCGGGCACCTGACGCTGGAGCGCGAGCCGGTGCATTTGCTGCGGCTGATCGAAGGCGTCTGCGAAGGTCTGCAGCCGGTGGCCATGAGCCGCGTGGTGACCATGCGGGTGTATGTGGACCCGGGCCTGCCCGAGGTTGTCGTCAGCGATTCGGTGCGATTGCGCCAGATACTGAACAATCTGGTGGGCAACGCCATCAAATTCTCGTCCGGCCTGGATCGGGTGGGACAGGTCGCGGTTCGCGCAGAGATGGGCGCAGCGGGGCAATGGCAACTGCGTGTCAGCGACAACGGCATTGGCATGTCGCCCGAAGCGCAGTCGCGCATCTTCAAACCCTTTGTGCAGGCCGAGAGCTCCACCACCCGGCGCTACGGCGGCACCGGTTTGGGCTTGTCGATTTGCCACCGCTTGGCGGCCCTGTTTGGCGGCGACGTGACCGTCAGCAGCGAGGTCGACCAAGGCACGACTTTCACCGTCTCTTTGCCGCTGCAGGTCGATGACCCAGCCGCGGCCCCAGCCACCGCAGAGGCGCCGGAGCACGACCTGTCGAACCTGGTGTGTCACGTGGTGTTGCGCGATGCACTGCTCGGGGCCGACTGGGGTCAATACCTGCAGGCAGCGGGCGCCGAAGTGCGCTTCTGGTCCGATCTGTCCCAGTTGTTGGGGGCCTTTGAATCCGACAGCGATGTGGGCGTTGTCATCGCCGATCACGAACACGAATTGCACGGCATTGCGACGCCGGATTTCGCCGTGGTGACGGTGGGTACCGGTCAGATGCGCGCGGCCAAGCTGATGGCACCGGGTCTGGTGTCGCTGGAAGTCAACCCCTTGCGCCGCTCGACCATGTTGCACGCCGTGGCCATGGCCGCGGGCCGTGCGAAAGAACTGCCTGCGGAAGCCCATTCGGAACACGAGCGCGAGGCGGTCTTGCCGTCCAGCGTGGACGATGCCGCCGCCAACGGTCGGCTGGTGCTGGTGGCCGAAGACAACGAAATCAACCAGAAGGTGATCCGGCGCCAGCTGGCCTTGCTGGGTTTTGCCATTGAACTGGCCAACGACGGCCTGGATGCCTTGCAGCGCTGGCGCAACGGGCGCGATAGCCAACGCCACGGCCTGCTGCTGACCGACTTGCAGATGCCCGGCATGGACGGCTACAGCCTGGCGGCGGCGATCCGTGCCGAAGAGACCGGTGACCGGCGCCTGCCCATCGTGGCGCTCACCGCCAACGCCTCGCGCGGCGAGGTGGAGCGCTGCAAATCCGAAGGCATGAACGACTATCTGGTCAAGCCGGTGCAGTTGCACCAACTGGCCGAAGTCTTGTTGCGTTGGTTGCCGCAGACCAACGACTTGAACATGTTGCCCACCTTGGCCAACCCGGTCGCGCAGGCAACTGCGGCCGTGCACGAGGAATTGCCGGTTTTCGACAGCGAAGCCCTGGGCCGGCAGGTGGGTGACGAGCCGGAGTTGCTGGCCGAGTTCCGGCAGCGCTATCTGGTTTCGGCGCAGTCCACGGTGGCAGAAATCCGCAGCGCGGCCGACGCTGGAGAGCTGGAAAAGGTAGGCGATCTGGCGCACCGCCTGAAATCGTCGTCCCGCGTGGTCGGTGCCATGAGCCTGGGTGAATGCTGCCACTCGCTGGAACTGGCCGGGCACGCGGCCGAAGCCGACCAGACCCTGCGTCTGGTAGCACGCATGGAGCTTGAGCTGGACCATGTGTGCACCCAGTTGAAGGCCTTGCTGAACCCGGCCGAAACGCCCGCAGCACCCAGCGCCGAGATGGGGGTCTTGTTGGTCGACGACGCGCCGCAAGACCGTTTGATCATGCAGCGCCAGCTGGAACTGTTGGGCGCGGGCCCGGTGCACTCCAGCACGTCCGGCCAGGCCGCGCTCGAGTGGCTGGACGGGCGCGACAGTGCCGCCATGCTGTTGTTGCTGGACCTGAACATGCCGGGCATGGACGGTGTGGAATTCATGCGCCATCTGGCCAACCGGGGTTACGCCGGGGCGCTCGCGCTGGTGAGTGGCACCGATCTGCGGGTGCTGGAAACCGCCAGCAAGCTGGCCAAGGCCTACCAGCTCAATGTATTGGGGCATTTGCAAAAGCCGGTGACCACCGACAGCCTGCGCCACCTGGTGGAGGGCTGGCACGGCTTCATTCCAGCGCGCAAGCGCATCGGGGCGAAAGTCTATGCGGTGACCGATATCCGGCGCGCCATCGAAGCGGGCGAACTGCGGCTGCACTTCCAGCCCAAGGTGCGCTTGTCCGATGGCGCCTGGGTGGGCGTGGAAGCCTTGGTGCGCTGGCAGCACCCGAGCGACGGATTGCTCATGCCCGACAGCTTTGTGCCGGTGGCCGAGACGCACGGCCTGATCGATGCGCTCACCCGCGACGTGCTCAAACAAGCGCTGCAAGCGGCCCGCCACTGGCGCGAATCGGGCCTGGCTTTGCGCGTCTCGGTCAACGTGTCGATGGAGAACCTGGCGGGTCTGGACTTCCCCGAATTCGTGCTGGCGCAGGCGCAGCAACACGGCGTGCCGGCGACCGATCTGGTGCTGGAAGTTACCGAGTCGCGCCTGGCCAACGATGCCCGCGCAACGGTGGACATCCTGACCCGTCTGCGTTTGAAAGAGTTCGGTCTGTCCATCGACGACTTCGGCACCGGGCACTGCTCGCTGGCCCAGTTGCGCGATATCCCGTTTGACGAACTCAAGATCGACCGCAGCTTTGTGCACGGCAGTGGCAACAACAGCACGCAGCAGGCGATTTTCACTGCGAGCCTGGAAATGGCGCACGACCTGGGCATGTCGGTGGTGGCCGAAGGCGTGGAGGACCGCGCCGATTGGGACTTTGTGCGTGCCTCCGGATGCGACGTGGCGCAGGGCCACTTCGTGGCCCGCCCAATGCCGCTGGAGGCCTTGACCGAATGGTCCAACCGCTGGCAGTGGCGCGTGAAAAACCTCTGAGCGGCACTGCCCTGCAGAGGCTCAGGCGGCGCTGCGCTCCTCGCGCACCAGAGGAACCAGAGCCCACAAGCCCAATGCTGGGCCCAGCGCCCACCAGGGCAGCAACTGGCCCAGCGGCCAGTGTTCGGCCAGCGAGGCAAACAGCAAGATGCTCACGATCGAGATCGCAAACCCGATGCTGTTGGTGAGCGTGAGCACGCTGCCCACCGCCTGAGGCGGTGCATTGCGGGCCGTGAGCGTTGAAAACTGGGGCGAATCGCCCGACACCGTGATGCCCCACAGCAGCAGCCACAGTGCGAACAGCGGCCCCGGCGCGTCCATGAACCAAGGCGCGGCCAGGCAGCACAGGCCGCTGGTGGCGAGCTGGGCGCCGGCCACGCGTGCGCTGCCCAAGCGCTGCGCAACCCAGCCGCCACCGGCACAGCCCAACACGCCCGCGCCCAGCACCCAGAACGCGGCCCAGGACAGCGCCGTGCCTTGCAGGCGCGTGGCCAGTATCAACGGCACCATCACCCACATGGTGTAGAGCTCCCACATGTGGCCAAAGTAGCCCAGCACCGAACTGCGCACCCGCGCATCGGTCCACAGCGTGGCCAGTGCCCGCCATTGCAGCGTGGTCACCCGGGCTTGCGCATGCGGTGGGTCGGTGGTGCCAAAGAACAGCAGCAAGCCGCCTGCAGCCGCGAGCGCGGCCACACCCAGCATCAGGCTAGGCCAGGGCAGGTTGCCGCTGAGGGCGCGCAGGGCGTGCGCGCTGGCCGAACCCAGCACCAGCGCGCCGATCAGATAGCCCAGCGCCGCGCCCAATCCGCGCGTGTACCACTGCGCGGCGATTTTCATGCCCACCGGGTAAATGCCGGCCAGGAAAAAGCCGGTGGCCAGACGCCAGCCCAGCAAGGCGTTGAAATCGCGCACCGTCCACCACGCGCCCACGGTGCAGGCTGCGCCCGCCAGCGCGCAGACCAGAAACACCTGGCGCGCGGCGAAGCGGTCGGTCACGGCCAGCAGGGCAAATACCAGCGTACCGGCGATAAAGCCGAGCTGCAGCGCCGATGTGAGCGTGCCCACGGCGCTGGTTGGCCAACCGAGTTCGCGCTGCAGGTCGGGCATGACCGCGTTCACCGCGAACCACAAGGAGGTGCCGGCGAATTGCGCGAGCACCAGAATCGGCAAGACGTGACGGGGAATGGCGGTGTTCATGGTGGCGAGGTGTGGTGTTGGGGCGTTGCCACCGGAGTCATGGGTTTGCCGGGCGTTCCAGCCCTGGTGTGCGCGCGCTTTTGTGCGGCACGAGCGGGGTGCGGCGCAACTGGGAAAAGACCTCGAATTCCCAGCCGCGCATGGCCAGCACCAGGGTGTAGCCACCCCGGTCTTTTTCGGCCAGGCGCTGGTCGGCCTGGTGCTGCTGTGCAAAGTCTTGCGCCACGCGTTGCAGCCGCTCCATGAACAGGGGCGCCAGGGCGCGGCTGATCGAGCCGTGCACCAGCAGCACGCCTTCGCCCGCGTGGTCGAACCCGCCCGAAAAATAGTCCAGCAGCGCGTTTTCTCTGAAGTAATTCATGATCGGGCCGTGTGGCCGCCAGCTGAAGGTCTTGGCCAGCTTCAACCGGTAGCGGTTGAGCGGGCGCAGTTCGATGATGCCAATGCGGTCCAGTTGCACAAAGTACTTCACACACTCGGCTTCGCTCAGCCGGTAGTTGGTGGTGATTTGCTCCAGCGTCCATTGGCTGAGCACGCAGATCGCGGTCAGCAGCAGCTTCTTGTCCGCCACCACGGCGCGTTCCTGCTCCTGTGTCATCTGGCGCAGCAGGGGCTGGGCGTCGGCCACCCGCCGCGCCAGCTCGGCGAAGTCCAGCTTCAAGGCGCGACAGATCGCGTCGATGCGTGAAAGCGACATATCGCCCTTGGCCAGCATGCGCTTGACGCTCGATTCGGCCATGCCCAGGGACAAGGCCAGGTCTGCATAGGTCATGCGAGCGGTTTTCAGCTCCTGCTTCAGGACGGTAACCAGGTCCAGTGTGGTGCTCATGGTGGCGGTCTCCCGATTCTGGTATCAGAAAACGATACCTTTGGTGAACTCTGTTGCGACTGTATAGGAATTCGAGCGTGAAATACCGCACGCGGCCAGACACTGCGCTCCTCACAGACAAACAGGGAGTCCGGTCATGCAACACAGCAGCATCCACAAGGCGGATCAACATCCTCGCCCCCATCCGCGACCTCGATCCAGGTCCCGACCGTGCCCCGGTCAGGTGCTGCCCTTGCAACCCATGCCTTTGCCCTTGCCCCGGGTGGTGCGGCGCTATTGCCACCTGGGGCTGGCTTTGCTCGTGTTCTGGATGCTGGCCATTCTGGCGGGTCCGGTGCTGCTGGCGCACAAGCTCGTGGTGCTGCCCGCATCCGCCCACGGTTTTGTGGATGTGCGCGCTTGGGCGGGCATTCCGCACGCCATGGATGTGCTGAGCAACCTGCCGATTTTGCTGATGGGGCTGGTGGGCCTGGCGGCGGTGAAGGGGCTTCGTTCGGTTTCGGTGTCACCCGAAACGCGGCAGGCGCTGGTGGTTTTTTTCGTCGGTCTGGTGCTCACCAGCCTGGGTTCGGCCTGGTACCACTGGGCACCCGATGCCAACGGTCTGGTCTGGGACCGTTTGGGCATGGCGGTGGCGTTTTCGGGCGTGCTGTCGCTGGCCGTGGCCGAGCGGGTGGGGCGGCAGGCGGCTGCGCTCACTCTGCGCCTGGTGCTGGTGGTGGCGGCGATGTCGGCGGTGTTGCCGTTTGCCCAGGGCAATGTGCTGCCCTGGGGCGTGGTGCAGTTCGGTGGCATGGCGCTCATGGTCTGGGTGGCATGGCAAAAACCGTGCAAGACGGCCATGGGCATCCGCTTGGGCTTGGTGGTGTTGGTGTATGCCTTGGCCAAGCTGCTGGAACTGGGCGATGCCGCGGTGTTCCAGGCCAGCGGTGAGCTGGTGTCGGGCCACAGCCTCAAGCACCTGGTGGCCAGTCTGGCGGCTTGGCCGGTGGCGCAAGCCATGCGGCAGAATGCGCGAACAGCGGGCGCCAACACCGCCCTTGTTTTTGCCAGAGCGGATTGAAATCCGCCGACCGCCACCCCGCACGAGGAGACCCATGAGCCAGCCCCAGCCTGCGACCGCCCCGATCTCGGAACCTGAACCAGAAGGTGGCCAATTTTCCTTGCTCGGCCAACGCCGCTTTGCGCCGTTCTTCTGGACCCAGTTCCTGGGTGCCGCCAACGACAACCTCTTTAAATTCGCCTTCACGGTGCTGGTCACCTACCAGCTGCAGGTGGCCTGGTTGCCGCCCAGCCTGGCCGGGCTGGTGATCGGGGCGCTGTTCATTCTGCCGTTCCTGCTGTTCTCGGCCACCAGTGGTCAGTTGGCCGACAAGCTGGACCACCGCAGCATGATGGTCTGGCTCAAGCGGGCCGAAGTGGGCATCATGGCGCTGGCGGCCTGGGCCTTTTTTGTGCAAAGCATCCCGGTGCTGCTGGCCTGCATCTTCCTCATGGGCATGCAGTCGGCGGTGTTTGGTCCGGTGAAGTTTGCTTACCTGCCGCAGCACCTGGGTGAGCGCGAGCTGGTGGGGGGCAACGGCGTGGTCGAAATGGGCACCTTCGTGGCCATCTTGCTGGGCAACGTGGCGGGCGGTCTCATCATCGCGATTCCCGAAATCGGGGCCCACCATGTCGGCTTCACCTGCGTGGGATTGGCGGTATTGGGGCGCTACATGGCGCACCACATTCCCTCGTCACCGGCGCAAGATCCGGGGCTGCTCATCAACTGGAACCCCGTCACGGAAACCTGGCGCAACCTGAAGCTGGCGGCCCAGGCCCCGGTGGTGTTCCGGTCGGTGCTGGGCATCAGCTGGATGTGGTTTTTCGGTGCCGTGTTTCTCAGCCTGTTCCCGGCGCTGGCCAAAGACGTGCTGCATGGCGACGAACAAGTGGCTTCCATGTTGCTGGTGGTGTTCTCCATCGGCATCGGTACCGGATCGCTCTTGTGCGAAGTGCTGAGCCGCCGACACGTGGAGATTGGCCTGGTGCCGGTGGGCGCCATCGGCATGACGGTGTTTTCCATCGACCTGTACTTCGCCAGCCGGGGCTTGCCACCGGCCAATGGCCTGGGCCTGCAAGCCTTTCTGGCCCAGCCCGCACACTGGCGCGTGCTGGCCGATCTCGCGCTGCTCAGCCTGTTCGCCGGCCTCTACAGTGTGCCCATGTACGCGCTGATCCAGATGCGCAGCCAGCCCACGCACCGCGCCCGCATCATCGCGGCCAACAACATCCTGAACGCCTTGTTCATGATCGCCAGCGCCGTCATCGCCGGTGGTCTGCTGCAGCTGGGCTTCAGCATTCCGCAGATGTTTCTGCTGGTGGGCCTGGCCAATGCCGTGGTCGCGTTCTACATTTTCATGCTGGTGCCCGAATACGTGTTGCGCTTCGTGGCCTATGTGGCTTCGCGCTTTGTGTACCGCTTCAAGGTCGCGGGCGATGCGCACATCCCCACCGAAGGCGCGGCCGTGCTGGTGTGCAACCACGTGAGTTTTGTGGACGCCGTGCTGCTCATGGCCGCCAGTCCCCGGCCGATCCGCTTCCTCATGGACCACCGCATCTTCAAAGTGCCGCTGCTGGGCTGGTTGTTCCGCATGGCCAAGGCGATTCCGATCGCGCCGCAAAAAGAAGACCCCGCCGCCTACGAAGCCGCGTTCGCCGCCGCCGCCGCCGTGTTGCGCGACGGCGAGTTGCTGGCCATCTTCCCCGAGGGCGGCATCACCCGCGACGGTGCGTTGCAGCCCTTCAAAGGCGGCGTGGTGAAGGTGCTGGACCGCGCACAGGCCGATGGCTTGCAGGTGCCCGTCATCCCCATGGCCTTGACCAACCTCTGGGGTTCGTACTTCAGCCGGGTCGAGGTGAGCAACGGCGAACAAACCGCCATGGTGCGACCCTTCCGCCGGGGCTTGTTCAACCGCGTGGGGCTGCACGTGGGCGAACCGGTGGTGGCCAGCACGGTCACTCCCCACGGTCTGCACCAACGCGTGGCGGCCTTGATGGCGTGACCCGCTAACACCCATCCAGTGGATGGGCGCTGTGGCAGCAGGTGCTTCAGCTGAGGTAATCGCCCGAGGCTTCGGGCTGGAACAGCAGTTCGCGCACGCGGGCGCTCATGGGCTGGCCGGTCGGGCTTTGCCAATGCGCCGTCTGCCCCTTGGGCAAACCAAGCAGGGCCAGGCCCATGGGCGACAGTACCGATATGAAACCGTTGGCCGGCTCCGCGTCGGACGGATAACACAGCACCAGTTTGCTGGGTGTGGTGTTGCCCGGCAGCTCGGCCAGGATCTGCGAGTACATGGTGACGATATCGGCGCGCACTTCCCGCGAGGGCACGATGCGGGCATCGGTCAGCAGGTCCTGCAGCGGTTCCAGCACCGGGTCGGGCACGGGCGTTTGGCTGTGCGGGTGCGCCAGCTTGCTCAGGCGGGTGTGGTCGAGTTCGGTGAGCACGCGCTCAACGGGAGATGGGTTCATGGGATTCCAATGCAATGCGGTGGAGCCTGCAAAGGCCCGCACACAGGTTCAGCGCGGAGCGGGTGCCCGGAGACCTGATTTGCGCAAAGTGGAAAAGGGGGTCGCCGGGCTCAGTGCTCTGCCGCCAGATCTGGACAGGCATGTCCAGTCGTGGTGGCGTGTTGCCCAGCCGTGCCGAACACGCCCGCGCGGCCCACACGCACCCGGCGTGCCGGGGCGGTGTGTTTGGGGGCGCGGAGCTTCAGGCACATGGTGACCATCATAGCGGTGGGGGGTGATTTGGACAACACGCCCAGTGCCAAGCCACTGCATGCCAGCAGGTCCGGGGCGGCACGCCTTCGCTGTCCGCCTCAAGCCGTTTCTTGCGCCGCCGCGAGAAACGGCGCCACAAGCGCGTGGCTGGTGGTTATCAAATCTTGTGCCACCCATGCCTCGGTGGCCGGTGCTGCCGGCTCTTCCTGCGCTCCTGTGTGCCTGAAGTACGCGCCGTTGTACGACGCGCGTAGTTGTCCGGTGAGCAATTGCACCAGAATGGCCGAGGATTTCGCCGGTGTGCTGGTCCCTGGAAGCAGGGGCGCCAGACGCGGCAACACGTTGCGCCATACCCATTGAGCCGCTGCCCCATGCTCGCGGCTCAGGCCGGTGCCGGGCATCAAGCCGGGATCGAAGGAGAAAAATTGGGCCTTGCCCGGATAGCGTTCGGCGAATGCGCGGGCGCAAACAATGTTGCACAGCTTGGACGTGGCGTACGCGTCCTTGCAGGCTTGCGCAGCCGACGTGCCGTGTTCGCACTCCCCCAATGCCAGTTGGGTCGCGCTGCTGTAGCGAGCGCCCCTGAACCCTCCCATGCGTGCAGCGGTTTCGTTCGGATCGTGTGTGCCGCTGGAAGTCCATCCGACGAACGCGCCGGGCTTGAGGTGTTCGAGCAAACCTTGGGCCAAGAAGAAAGACGCTAGGTGGTTCACTGCAAAGCTGCTCTCGATGCCGTCTTGTGTGAACCCCAGTTGGCCGCTGGACTGCACCCCGGCATTCAGCAGCAGGCCGTCGAGTTTCGTTTCCGTGTCCGCGTTGAAGGTGTTCAAAAATGCAGCCACGCTGCGCAGCGAAGACAGGTCGATGATCGGTGTGGACACGCGGACGGTATCGGTCGCATGCAAAGCCTGCACAAGCGCCGCGCCTCGACTGGCGTTGCGTACCGGCAAGACGAGTTGGTGCCCGCCTTGTCGGGCCAAGCGCAGGGCTACCTGCAGGCCCAGGCCAGAGGTGGCGCCGGTGATGAGATA
>NZ_JBFJMY010000122.1:0-10905 GCF_041633695.1 Hydrogenophaga sp. | reverse complement strand
GCCACCTTGGTCTCTGGCCAGGTGGCCGCCGAGCCCTTGCGCTCGCTGGCTTGAGCCCGCGCCCATGAGCCGTCTGGGTGCATGCTGGCGGGCCCTGCGCGTGCTGGGCCATGTGTTGCGCGGGCTGTGGATCATCCGCAGCGAATTCGCGCATCTGGACGCGGCGCAGACCGAGTTGCTGGTGCGCGAATGGTCGCGGCAGATGCTGCGCCTCATGGGTGTGGAGCTGGTGCTCCGGGGCAAGCCGCCCGCCCAGGGTCCGCTGCTGCAAGTGGCCAACCACATGTCGTGGCTGGATATTCTGGTGATGAACGCGGCGCGACCCTCGCGCTTTGTCTCCAAGTCCGATGTGAAACGTTGGCCCTTGATCGGGGGGCTGGTCACCGGCGCAGGCACCTTGTTCATCGAGCGCGAAAAGCGCCGCGACGCCATGCGCGTGGTGCACCACGTGGCCGAGCGCCTGCAAGCGCAGGACATCATCACCGTGTTCCCCGAGGGCACCACCGGCGACGGCACCTGTCTGCTCAATTTCCACGCCAACATCTTCCAGGCCGCCATCGCCGCGCAGGCGCCGGTGCTGCCGGTGGGGCTGGCTTACCTGAACGCGGCCAACGGTGCTCTGCACAGCGCGCCGCTCTATGTGGGCGACGACACGCTGGTCGCTTCCATCTGGCGCACGCTGCGCGCCACCGGCCTGCAAGCCGTGGTGGTCTATGGCGAGCCGCAGACCGCCGGCGATCGGGACCGGCGCGCCTGGGCAGCGGCCATGCGCCTGGAGATCGCCGGCTTGCTGGGCCTGCCCACCGAAACCCCAGCCGGGCACTGAGCGGGGGCAGTAGGCACCACCGGTGCGCCCAGCGTGCGGTGCCCGTGTGTGTATGCACCACGACGGCCCGTCTACGGCGTTTTGAGGTGCGTCCGGCTGGGCATATTTTGTGCGTGTCACCTGTTCTCTTCTTGGCCAGAAAGGAAGTCAACATGAACCCCCAAACCATTGCTCTGGTACAGGACTCCTGGCGCCGCGTGTTGCCCATGGGGGCTGCGGTGGGTGATTTGTTCTACCAACACCTGTTCGAAGCCGACCCCACGCTCAAACCTTTGTTCCAAGGGAATGTGCACCAGCAGGCCTTCAAGCTGATCCAGATGATCGATGTGGCTGTGGGCCAGCTCGGGGCGCTGGACACCCTGGTGCCGGTTCTTCAGCAACTGGGCCAACGCCACCTGGGTTACGGGGTGCAGGCCGCCCACTACGACACCGTGGGCGCGGCGCTGCTGAAGACGCTTGAACAGGGTCTGGGCAGTTCGTTCACACCGGACACACGGGCGGCCTGGACCGCCGTGTACGGCGTGATGGCAGACGTGATGCAAACCCCGGCTCCGTCTTGAGCCCCATGTTTTCGGCGTGGGTGGCTCGCTGTCTACCCGGCGCGGGCGCTCAGACCAGCTGGTAGTCTTGCAGACCGGGTGTGCGCAGCGCACGCACATATTCACGCGTGAAACCGGGGAACAGCGCCACGATGCGGCCGCCTTCCATGCGGTACCAGCTGTTGCACTGGCTCCAGACCGAACCCTGAAGCCGGGTTTGCAGCTGCGCGTTGTACGCGGCTTGCGCCTCGGGCTTCACGGCGATCCACTGGTGTGGGCCCGCCTGCACCGCTTTCATGCAGCGTATGGCGTGCCGCACGGCGGGCTCTATATAGAGCAAGGTGGAGGTGTGGCCGGTGGCGGTGTTGGGGCCCAGCATCAGGAACAGGTTGGGAAAACCCGCTACCGTGATGCCCTGGTAGGCCTGCGGCCCCTCGGCCCAGGCACGGGCCAGGGTCTGGCCTTGCTGGCCGGTGACCTGCACACCCGCGAGCAGGTGCACGGTGTCAAAGCCGGTGGCACACACCAGCACGTCCACGGCGCGCTCCTGGCCGTCGGTGGTGACGATGCCTTGCGGCGTGATGCGCGCAATGCCATCGGTGACCAGTTCCACGTTGCGCTGCCCCAGCGCGGGATAAAAATCGTTCGAATAAATCAGGCGCTTGCAGCCCAGCGGATAGTTCGGCGTGAGCCGCGCGCGCAGCGCCGCGTCGCGCACCTGGTGTTGGCGGTGCAGCGTGCTGGTCTTGATCAAGCCCTTGCGCGCGAGCGTGCCTTCGTCAAAACCGCGCCGGCCCAGTTCCAGCACCTGTGCCCAGCACCAGCGTGCCCCCATGGCGTAGGGCGGGCAGCGCGCCAGCAGGCGGTCGAGCAGGTGGTAAGGGCGGTCCAGGCGCGGCACCACCCAGTTGGCGGTGCGCTGGAACACATGCAAGCGCCCGGCCTGTGCCGCGATGGGCGGCACCAGCTGGGACGCGGTGGAGCCGGTGCCGATGACGGCCACGCGCTGGCCTTGCAGGGGCACGCGGGCATCCCAGCGAGCCGAATGCAGGCGCGCACCCTGGAAGCTGTCCAGCCCCGGGATGTCGGGCCAGCGCGGCTGGTTCAGCGGGCCGGTGCTGCAGACAAAAAAGCGCGCACGCAAGCTGTCGCCGCGCTCGGTCTTGAAACGCCATTGACCGCTGGCCTCATCGAACCGCGCCTCGCTCAGGCGGGTGTCCAGCCGCAGGTGTGCCAACAAGCCGTGGCGTTCGGCCAAGGTTTGCAGATAGCTCTGGATCTCAGGTGCCGCTGCAAAACGGCGCGTCCACCGCGGGTTGGGTGCGAACGAAAACGCGTACACCGGGGCGGGCACGTCGACATGGGCGCCCGGGTAGGTGTTGTCCCACCAGGTCCCGCCCAGACCAGGCTGTTTTTCCAGGATCACGAAGTTGTGCAGGCCGGCGCGCTGGAGCTGGAGCGCCATGCAAATGCCCGACATGCCCGCCCCCATGATGACCACCTCGTGTTCCGAGTGGCGCGGCGGGGTGGCGGCCGCCAGGGGCCCGAGCGCAAAGCGGGCGAGCCGGGCAATGGCCTGGTCGGCGCTGGGCAGCAGGCCGCCGTGCAACTGGAACACGTGCCAGCGCCCCAAGGTGATGTCCAGCTCGCTGGCCACGCCTGCGGCCTGCATCGCCGCGTGCAAGGCTTGCGCCTGCGGGTACAGCAGCTCGTCGGTGCCGGCTTGTATCAGCGTGGGGGGCAGGCCGCGCAGGTCGGCGTGCAGGGGCGAGGCTGGTGGCGAAGAGGCGGGCCGCCCACCCAGGTAGAACCCGGCGCAGCTGTGGGCCCAGGCCGCGCTCAGCATGGCTTCGCCGGGCGCAGGCGCGGGTTCGCTGTCGGGGGTGGTCAGGTCGACCCAGGGCGAGAGCAGCAGCAAGGCGGCGGGGGCGGGGTCGCCCGCGTCGCGCAGGGCCAGCGCGGTGGCCAGCGCCAGGCCGCCACCGGCCGAATCACCGGCGATCAGCACCGGACCGAGCGCGCGCAGCGCGCGGTAGGCGGCCAGCGCATCGTCCAGCGCAGCGGGGCAGGGGTGTTCGGGGGCGAGCCGGTAGTTGGCGGCGAAGACCGGCAGACCCATGGCCGAGCCCAGGCGGGCTGTGAGTGAGCGGTGCGTGGCGGCCGAACCGATGCAGTAGGCGCCACCGTGCAGATACAGCAGCGTGCCGGGTTTCACCGGTGGCACGCCCCGGCGCTGCAGCCATTCGCCGGGCACCCCACCCACGGTCACCGGGCTGATGTCCATGCCGCGTGGCACCAGCGTCGTGCTGGCGATGCCGGCCAGCCAACGGCGCTGCAAGCCGATCGACCAGCGCGGCGACAGCACCGGCTTGAGCAGCACACGCAACGAAAAACGCAGCCAGATGCCCAGCAGTTTTTCTGACAGCCCGCTGGGCTGGTACTCGGTCATCTGGCGCGTCCCCTGGTTGCCATCTGTGTGAACAGACCGGCATTTTGCGTGTCCAGACCGGTCGAGGCAGGGGCCGCCCTGGCAGATCTACCAAATTCGGGCGAGTGGATCAGCCCTTGGCGCTGGCCGCGTTTTTCAGGTTGCGCAGCATCTGTTCGGTGTTGGTCTTGCGGTCGGCGTTCACTTGTTGCACGGTGGCGCGTTCGCCCACGTGCTTGAGGTAGTCGCGCACCGGCAGATCGGCCAGCACGTCGCGCCCGTAGATGATCTTGCTGGCGCTGCTCACCACCGGCAGGTGGACGGCGGCGGCGCAGTCGGCCAGGGTGAAGCTGTCGCCTCCCACGAACGGCGCGAACTGGGCGAGCTTGCCAAAGGCGGCGACGTTCTTGTCCAGCTGCGCGCCGATTTTTTCCTTGGCGCTGTCGCTCACCTTGCCGCCGAAAAAGGCCTCGGTGTACAAGTTGCGCGCGACCAGTTCCAGGTGCAGCTCCAGAAAGCGCACCAGTTCGCGCACCTTGGCGGCGGCGAAGGGATCGGCCGGGATCAGCGGGTGTTCGGGGAAGCGGTCTTCGAGGTATTCGAGGATGACGGTGGATTCGCAGATCGCTCCCTGCTCGGTCAACAGGTACGGCACCTTGCCCAGGGGGCTGGCGGTGCGGTCGGTCTGGCCGGTCCAGACCAGCACGTCTTCAAAGGGCACACCCTTTTCGAGCAGGGCGAGCTTGACCTTGTTGTGGTAATTGCTGGCCGCAAAGCCGCACAGTTTGAGCATGGGGTGTCTCCGAGGGTGTTGTTTTGAATCCGCACATGGTAGCGGCGAACCGGGCCGCCACGCCGTCGCGCATTTGACCTGCGCTGGTAGACTCGCGCCATGTCGTTTGAACGATTTCCCCGGCCCCTTCACCGCCGCATGACCACCTGGCTGGCCATGTTGGCCCTGGTGATGCATGCGCTCGCTCCGGCGATGGCGCAGGCGGTGGTGACGGGTTCGGGCAACAGCGATTGGGTCGAGGTTTGCAGCGTCAGCGGTCTGGTCTGGGTCAAGACCGTCGCCCCGGCGGACGGCAGCCTCGGCAAAAAACAGGGGGGTGGCCATCCCATGGCCGACGGCGCCATGCCGTGCCCCTGGTGCAGCCTGCATGGCGGCGCTGCGGGTTTGCCCCCGGCGTTTCAAATAGGCCACGACGGAGCAGCACCCCCGGCCTGGTGGCCCGTGCAGCGCGCCCGGATCACCGCCACGGCGGTTTGGGTCGGGGCGCTCGCCCGCGCCCCACCACAGCTTTCCTGAGTTTCCAAGCCCGGCGCGCATGCCCATGGGGCGTTCGCGCGTGTCTCTGGTTTTTCCGGGAGTTCGCATGCCCCGTTCTTCTCACCGCTTTCTGTCTGCACACCGGCGTCATGCGCCCACGGTAGACGCCTGCGCCGCGCATGTGCAGGCTCGGCTTTCCGAAGCGTCGGTGTGACCGGCGCCGTCCCCCTTTTCTCGTTTTCAACCCAGGAGCCCTTTATGAAAAAACTGATCATCACCGCCTTGCTCGCCATCAGCGCGAGCTCTTGGGCGCAAACCACCGTGAAGGTGGAAGACGCCTGGGTGCGTGGCACCGTGGCGGCTCAAAAAGCCACCGGGGCTTTCATGCGCCTCACCACCGACAAAGACGTGCGCTTGGTCGGCGTGCGCACGCCGATCGCGGCGGCGGCCGAAATCCACGAAATGTCGATGGACAAAGACGTGATGAAAATGCGCCAGGTCAACGGCCTGGCGCTGACGGCCGGCAAGCCCGTCGAGCTCAAGCCCGGTGGTTTTCACGTGATGCTGCTGGATTTGAAAGGCCCGCTGAAGGCGGGCGATATGGTGGCGCTGACGCTGGAGTTCGAGGGCGCTGGCAAGCTGCGTTTCACCCAGGAAATCCAGGTGCCGGTGCGTGCCTTGGGCAGCATGGCGCCCAGCGCAGAGAAGCACGAAGCCGGTCACAAGCACTGATGCCTGCGGTCTGAACGCGGTCTTTTGCACCGGCGTCTGCCATGGTTTTTTTTCGCCCCGCCGTATCGGCGCGCATCGCCCGCTGGCTGGTGTGTGCGATGCTGCTCGCCGCCTTGGCGCCCGCCATTTCGCGCGCGCGGGCTCCCGCGCCGTCCTGGGTCGAGGTGTGCAGCAGCAGCGGCGTGCGCTGGCTGGCGCTGCAAGGGGCTGATGCCGAAGCCGTTTCGGCCAACGCCTCGCAAACGCTGGACCGTTCCACCGGACACGGTTTTCTGGATGCCTGCGGTTTTTGCTGGTTGGCGGCGGAGCGTTTCGCACCGCTGATTCCCGCCTGGCACTGGGCGGTGGGGGTGTCGGGGCCCCAGGATGCTCCCCGACACCTGGCCTGGGCGGCGGGGGATGGCCGTTCGCCATCCGCCACCGCGCGCGGCCCACCCATGGCCTGAGCCCGACGCCCGGCCCGGCGCTCACCGTGCGCGGGCTCGACCGACGGGCGGGGTCCTCCGTTCCCATCTATTTGTTGCGGCCTGGCAGCGCCTTTGCGGGTGCGCAGGCCTGCCCGAGCGCGGACCCGCCATGTCGCGCCGTACCGAGCCGCGACGCAACGCGCGGCGGTTTCACATCCATCCACCCATTTTTCGAGTCGATGCCATGCACCCGATCGATCTTTCCCCTTTGTCTACCGGCACTTCTGCCCAGGCGGCCCCCGCGCCGCGCTTCTACGCCATGGCCTGGCGCTGGCATTTTTACGCCGGGCTGTATGTGGTTCCGTTCTTGTTCGTGCTGGCGCTGAGTGGCATGGTCATGGTGTTTTTCACCGGTTTCCAGACCCGCCTGGGCGCGCCGGTGCATGTGACGCCGCAAACCCAGGTGCTCGCGGTGTCGGCGCAAGCGCTGGCGGTGCAGGCGCGTTGGCCAGATGCGGCATTGAAAGAGTACGTGGCACCCCGCGCCCCCGATCTGACCAGCTGGTTCGTGGTGGGACGTGGCGATGCCACCGAAGCCGTCGCAGTGAATCCCTACACGGCCCAGATCTTGAAGACGGTGGACAAAGACCACACCGTGTTTGCCTGGGCCGAGCGCATCCATGGCAGCTTGCTGCTGGGCGATGTGGGGGACCGGCTGATCGAAATCGCCGCCGGCCTGGCGGTGGTGATGGTGGTCACCGGTCTCTACCTGTGGTGGCCGCGCGGTGCGCAGCGTTGGTCGGCCTTGTTGCTGCCGAACCTGCGTGCGCGGGGCCGGGCCTGGTGGAAGTCCTTGCACGCCAGCGTGGGTTTCTGGCTCAGCCTGGGGCTGCTGGCCTTCTTGCTCAGCGGCATGAGTTGGACCGGCGTTTGGGGCGCCCAACTGGTGCAGCCCTGGAACAGTTTTCCCGCGAGCAAGTGGAACGATGTGCCCAAATCCGAAGCCAGCCACGCCTCGCTCAACCACGGTTCGGAAAAAGCTGTGCCGTGGGCGCTGGAGCAAACGCCGTTGCCGGCCTCGGGTTCGGCGGCGGGCACACCGGGCGTGCCTGCGGGCCAGCCGGTGGATCTGGACAGCGTGGCCGCGCTCGCCACCCGCCTGGGCTTCACCGGTCAGCACCACATCCAGTTGCCGTCTGGCGACGACGGTGTCTACACCATCTCTGCCGATTCCATGAGCGGCGACATGGACGACCCCACCGGCGACCGCACCGTGCACGTCGACCGCTACAGCGGCCGCGTGCTGGCCGAAGCGGTGTTTGCCGAATACCCCTTGCTGGGTCGCGTCATGGCGGTGGCCGTGGCGCTGCACCAGGGCGATATGGGCTGGCTCAACGCGGGCGTGAATCTGCTGTTCTGCGCCGGCGTGGTGTTCTTGTGCGTGAGCGGCGTCGTCATGTGGTGGAAACGGCGCCCGGCCGGTAGCGCACGTCTGGTGGCGCCGGGTGTGCCCACCAGCCCCTTGCGCTGGAAAACCGGTGCGTTTGTCATGCTGGGAGTGGCTTTGTGTTTTCCCTTGGCCGGTGTGGCCTTGGTCGGCATGTTGCTGCTCGACGCGCTGTTGATTTCGCGCATACCGGCGCTGAAAGCCGCGCTGAGCTGAATCCGCTGCCGCGGTGCTCGCGGTCTGCTTATACGGCGGGCGCGATCACCGGTGCATGGATGGGCGCGCGCCGCAGCTCGCCGGGTGCGGGTGGCGTGGCCGCCACCGCGCCACGCTCAAACGTGACCACGTGCTCCACCTCGGCACGGATGCCGATCCACTCGCCCACCGCATGGTTGTGGTGCGAGGGCACGTGGGTCATCACGGTTTCGCCGCTGGCCAGGCGCAAGGTGTACAAAAATTCCGAGCCGCGAAAGGCCTTGCGCACGATCTGCGCTTTCACCGGCGCGTCGTCATCGTGCAGGATGTCGTCGGCGCGCAGCAGCACGTCGCACAAACCGTCGGGGTAGGCGCTGGGCAAGGGGCACTCTTCCACGTCGAGCAGGTTGCCCAGCGGGGTCTGCACCACCACGTTGTCGCCTTGCTGCAGGATGCGCGCCGGGGTGAACACGCCGTGCCCGATGAATTCGGCCACGAAACGCGTGGCCGGGCGGTGGTAGAGCGCATAGGCGTCGTCCCACTGGTGCAAATGGCCTTCGTGCATCACGCCGATCACGTCGCCGATGGCAAAGGCCTCCAGCTGGTCGTGGGTCACGAACAGCGCGGTGGCGCCGGCGGCTTTCAGAATGGCGCGCACCTCGTGGGCCAGGCGTTCGCGCAAGTCCACGTCGAGGTTGGAGAAAGGCTCGTCCAGCAACAGCAGGCGCGGACTGGGTGCCAGCGCGCGGGCCAGGGCCACGCGCTGCTGCTGGCCGCCCGACAGCTCGTGCGGAAACCGCGCCTGCAAATCGCCCAGGCCAACCAGTTGCAGCACCTCGGCCACGCGCCGCTCGCGTTCGGCGCGCGGCAGGTGGTCGATGCCAAAAGCCACGTTGCGGCCCACGTTGAGGTGCGGAAACAGCGCGTAGTCCTGGAACACCATGCCGATGCGGCGCTGCTCGGCCGGCGTGTGGTGGTGTTCGTCGCTCACGGTTTCGTTGTGCAGGTGGATGCTGCCGCCGCTGGCACGCTCCAAACCGGCCACGGCGCGCAGCAAGGTGGTCTTGCCGCAGCCCGAGGGGCCGATCAGCACGCCGATATCTCCCGCCTGCAAGCCCAGCGACACGCCATCCACCGCCGGTTGGGGCTGGCCGGCGTAGCGCACGCTCAGGTGGGAGACGTTGAGAAACATGGGTTTGATTGTAGATGACTACAATTCTCATTTGTGTTGACGCGGATCAACACACAGACCTTGGCGGGCCCGTGGCCGTGTGCCACGATGCCCTTTTGCCCAACGCTCCGGCCCCTAGATATGCCCCTTTTTCATGCTGCGTAAGCTGGCTCCGGCCTTGTTGCTTTTGTTGGCCCTGCTGTTGACGCTGCCGGTGTTGTCGCTGGGCCTGTCCTGGCTGCAGTTCGATGCGGCGGCACGCGACGTGTTGGCGCAAATGGCGCAAACGGTGTTGCCCGACTACATCTTCACCACGCTGCTGCTGTGCGTGTGTGTGGCCGTGGGCGTGGCCGTCGTCGGCATGGGCACGGCTTGTGCGGTGACGCTGTTCGACTTTCCCGGACGGCGCTTTTTTGAATGGGCGCTGCTGCTGCCCCTGGCCATGCCGGCCTATGTGGTGGCCTACGCCTACACCGACTTCTTTCAATACAGCGGCCCGCTGCAAGTGGGTTTGCGCGAAGCCTTTGGCTGGCAGGGGCGGGTGTTTCCCGAAGTGCGCAACACCGGTGGCGCGATCTGGGTTTTCACCTTTTCGCTCTATCCCTATGTGTATTTGCTGGCGCGCACCGCGCTGGCCGAACGCGCGGTGCAGCTGATGGAAGCCGCTCGTTTGCTGGGTGCGCCGCTGTCGCGCCGCATCCGCGAAGTGGCGCTGCCCCTGGCGCGACCGGCGGTGGCGGCGGGCGTGGCGCTGGCGCTGATGGAAACCCTGGCCGATTTCGGCGTGGCGAGCTACTTAGGCATCCAGACCTTTACCGCCGGCATTTACAAAGCCTGGTTGGCCATGGACAACCGCATCGCGGCGGCGCAGCTCGCCACCGTGCTGCTGGCCACCGTGGCCTTGCTGCTGTGGCTGGAGCACCGGGCGCAGCGGCGCATGCGCTTCACCACCTTGCAAGGCCAGCGTGCCGGCGCTGCTGACGCCCAGCCCACGCGGCTGCGGGGCGCGCGCATGGTGCAGGTGGTGCTGGTCTGCGCGCTGCCGATTCTGATGGGCTTTGTATTGCCGGTCCTGTTCATGCTGCGCCCGCTGATCGGTGGTTGGGAGCAACTGCCCTGGGGCGCGTTTCTGCTGTGGTCGCGCAACAGCGTGTGGCTGGCTTCGCTGAGCGCGGTGCTCGCCACCGCCCTGGCCCTGGCGCTGGCGTTTGCCCAGCGCACCCGGCCCGGTTGGGTCACGCGCAGCGCGGTCCAGCTCACCAGCCTGGGCTATGCCGTGCCGGGCGCGGTGATCGTGGTGGGCTTGTTGCTGCCGGTGGGTTGGCTGCAGGCCGCCTGGCCCGAGGCCAGCCTGGCGTACTGGATCACGGCCACGGCGCTCGGCATCGTGTGGGCCTACCTGGTGCGCTTCACAGCCGTGGCCTTGCAATCGGTGCAAAGCGGTTACAGCCGCATGCCCACGAGCCTGGACGATTCGGCGCGCATGCTGGGCACCACCGGCGCGGCGCTGGCCCGGCGCGTGCATTGGCCGTTGCTGCGCCGCTCGACCTGGGCCGCGGTGCTGCTGGTGTTTGTGGACGTGATGAAGGAGCTGCCCGCCACCCTGGTGCTGCGGCCTTTCAACAGCGACACCCTGGCCGTGGTGACCTACCAGCTCGCACGCGACGAGCGGCTGGGCGAAGCCGCTTTGCCCGCGCTCACTTTGGTGCTGGTGGGCTTGTTGCCGGTGATCCTGCTCAGCCGGACCTTGCGCCGGCGCTGACCGCGTGGCCCGCTGCCGGGTCTGCGGATGGTGGTGCGCCACAAGGGCCCATGCGGGGCCCAATCAGAAACGTCAATGCACGACATTCACGAGCCGCGCTGTACGCGCCCAGGCGCTTGTCATAACCT
>NZ_JBFJMY010000121.1:0-10987 GCF_041633695.1 Hydrogenophaga sp. | reverse complement strand
GCAGCGCCAACGCTCGGCGGATGTTCCGGTCCGTTCGGGTTTTCGGTGGCCCATGCCCATGGGCCGGGTTCCCATCCGTTTCGGTTTCTGGTTTCACTGTCCAAGGAGTTCCACCATGTCCATCGTCCAAACATCCCGTCTTTTTGCCCGTGCGTTTGTGTCATCGAACATGCCATCGAATGCGTTGCGTGCGCGTGCACCGTTGACCGCGCTTGCGCTGGCCCTCGGCAGCTGTTTGTTGGCCGCGCCGGCGGTGGCCGAAGAGTTGTCGGTGGCCACTTTTCTGCCACCCCAGCACCACACCAATGCGGTGGTGTTCAAGTGGTTGGGTGAGGAGTTGGCCAAGCGCTCCAACGGCACGCTGAGCCTGAAGGTGTATCCCGGCGGGCAACTGGGCGCAGGGCCGGTGCAGCAGTACAAACGCGCCGTGGAAGGAGTGGCCGATATCGTGGTGGGCGTGGCGAGCTACACCCCTGAGTTGTTCCCCAAGACCTTGCTGACCATTCCCCCGGGCAAGGCCAACAACTCGGAAGAATTGGCCGAGCGCTTTCTGGCCGCCTACGACAAACACTTTGCCGATGAATTCGCAGCGGTGAAATTTTTGGGCATCGGGTTCCCGGCCGGCACCAGCATCTCGGCCACCAAGAACCTGTCCACCTTTGCCAGCCTCAAAGGCGCCAAGATCGTGCCGTATTCGGCCACCACCACCGCGCTCATGGACGCCATGGGCGTGGTGCCGGTCCAGATGCCGGTGACCGAGGTCTACACCGGTCTGTCCACCGGCACCATCGATGGCGCGATTGCGGCCCACAACAACATGTTGGCGCCCTGGAACTGGCAGGACGTGACCAAGTTCTACATCGACAATTTCCCGGCCCAGTTCCAGACCGTGTACATCGTCATGAACAAGGAGCGCCACAAGTCCCTGAGCCCGGCGCATCGCAAGATCATCGACGATCTGGCTGGCAAAGAGTTCACCCGGATCACGGCCGCCAGCTTCCACCGTGCCGACGACGTGGCGCTCAAAGCCATGAAGGCCAACAGCGGCAAGTCCTACCAGTTCATCACGGTGTCGGATGCCGAGCGCGCCAAGATGGACGCGGCGGTGGCCGAGGGCATGAAGGTGATCTTTGCTGCCTACGCGGCCAAGGGCATATCCAACGCCAAGGAAATCTACGATGCCGTCAACAAGTAAGCGCGAGGCAGAGGAGGCCACCGATGGGGTGGGCCTCTTGCAGCGGCTCGACAAGCTGCTGGGCTGGATCGCGCTGTTCGGCGGCGGTGTCGTTTTGAGCTTTCTCACCGTGTTCAGTGCATTCAATGTGCTGGTCATGCGCAAGGCGCAGAACGACCCAATCAAAGGCGCCGAGGACCTGCTGGTGCTGGCTCTGGTGGTGCTGGTCGCCTTGGCCATTCCGTACGGTGCACGCACCGGTGCACACATCGAGGTCGAGGTGCTGGAGCACTGGATGTCCAAGACCTTTGCCCGCCGCTCCATGGTCGCCATGAAGCTGGTCGGCTGCGCCGTGGTGCTGGTGTTGGCCTGGCGGCTGCTGGACGCGGGCGCCAGTGCGGCGGAGTACGGCGAATCGTCGCAGACCCTGTTGATCAGCTTCACCCCTTTCTATTTCACGCTGGCCATTGGGCTGGGCCTGTACGGCGTGGTCTTGCTGCTGGAAATCTGGCAGTTGGTTCGGCATGGGGAAGTGCGCAAGCTGCGCCTGCCCGAAGGAACGCTTTGATGTTGAGTTTGACCACCATCGGGGCCGTCGGCCTTGTTGTCATGTTTGTGCTGATGGCGCTGCGTTTGCCGGTGGCGCTGTCCATGTTGTCGGTCGGGTTTGTCGGCACGGGCATTGCCAATGCGCAGAAGTTCCTGGCGCTCGGCATGGGCCCGGACCAGGCCTGGGCGCGGGGCTGGCGCATCGCTTTTTCCAACCTCTCGGGAGAGGCTTTTGAAGCGGCTTCCAACTACAACCTGCTGGTGATTCCCATGTTCATGCTCATGGGCAGCCTGGCCGGGGTGTCGGGCATGTCGAACCACATCTTCAACGCGGCCTACCGCTGGATGGGCCACTTGCGCGGTGGGCTTGCCTCGGCCACGGTGGTGGCCTGCGCCGGGTTTGCGGCGCTTTCCGGTTCTTCGTTGGCCTGTGCCGTCACCATGGGGCGCGTGGCCTTGCCGGCCATGAAACGCTACAAGTACGACGACGCGCTGGCCACCGGTTCGGTCGCGGCGGGCGGCACCCTGGGTTTTCTGATTCCGCCATCGGGCGGCATGATCATCTACGCCGTGCTCACCGACCAAAGCATTGGCCGCTTGTTCATGGCCGGTGTTTTCCCCGGCATCTTGCTCACCTTGCTGTTTGTGCTCACCATCATGCTGGTGGTGCGCCGAAATCCCGAAGCCGGGCCGCCCGGCGATCGCTCGTCGATGAGCGATCGGCTCAGCGCCCTGGTGGAGGCGCTGCCCATTCTGGCGGTGGTGGTGCTGACCATTGGCGGCATGTACACCGGTTATTTCACACCGGTCGAAGCATCGGCGGCGGGCGCCTTCTTCACGTTCGTGGTGGCGGGTTTGCGCGGCCAGCTGAGCTGGCCCCGGCTGGGCGTGGCCGTGCTGCAGACCATGACCGGGACCGCCACCATTTTCCTGATCATCATCGGTGCCTTCGTGTTCATTCCCTTCATGGCGCTGACCGAGTTGCCCGCCGATTTGGTGAAGTTGCTCACCCGCCTGGACATCGGTGACCTGGGGGTGTTGATCGCCATCATCGCGGCCTACCTGGTGCTGGGCATGTTCCTGGAAAGCATCGCCATGCTGGTGCTCACTTTGCCGGTGGTGATTCCTATTGCCATGGCACTGCAATGGGATCTGGTCTGGTTTGGCGTCATTCTGGTGATCGCGCTGGAGATGGGCATGATCTCGCCGCCGGTGGGCATCAACGTGTTTGTGGTGAAGTCCATCGTGCCCGACGTGCCCATGCGGCGCATCTTCAGCGGCATCTGGCCGTTCTGGTGGGCCATGGTGGTCATGATCGCGCTGCTGGTCATGTTTCCGCAGATTGCGCTCTATCTGCCGCAACAGGTGGTGGGCACATGACGGCCCCGTCCGACGAAGGTAGCAGCACGCCCGTCGAGCTGGTGGTTTATTCACCGGCACCGGCGAACAATATGCTGCACGCCTTGAACCAGGACCTGGGGCGCGCGATCCAGCAGCACCTGCAGGGTGTGGCCGCCACGGTGGTGCCGGTGGCCTTGCCGGCCTCGATCAACACCATCGCCGAGCTGCCCGAAGCAGAGAAGCGCCACCACCTGCCCATCGTCACCAGCGTGGATTTTTTGCCGGCCCGGGACATGACCGGTGTTGCCTGGCACGCCTACCACCGGGCCAACACCGATTTGAAGTTGGTGGCCGCGCTGTACGACGTGGCCTTTGGCGTGCTCGCGCTGGACACCGCCATCGTTTCACCGGCGGACCTGAAGGGCAAACGCATCGGCGTGCCGCCCAGGCCCAGTTCGTTCCGGGTCATCAGCGAAGCCTTGTTGCGCGACGCTTGGGGCTTGCTGGACGACGTGGAGCTGGTGGACCTGCGCCCGAACGAAGTGGTGGAGGCGGTGGCCACCGGCCGCATACATGCCACCACCTGGAACTTCATGAGCCGGACCCGGGAAGGCTTTGCGCCGCTGCTGCCGGAGCTGACCCAGGGCCGACTGGCGCATTGGCTGGACGTGAGCGCCGAGCAGATCGCGGCGATCAACCAGGCCAATGCGTTTCACATCGACGGCGTGCTGGTCCCCGCCGCCAGCATCCGCATCGAGGGTGCGGACCAACCGCCGGCGTCCGTGACCTGGTTGTCCATGAAGCAAGGCCTGGCCGCCTGGGACAGCACGGAAAACGCCACGGTGGCGTCGGTGCTGCAATGTCTGCTGGCGCATGGGATCGACTACCCGGGTCTGCCAGACGATTTGACGGCCATGCTGGATTGGCCGGCCCTGGACGAGGCGCAACTGCATCCCGGCGCCTTGGCCTTTTTCCGGCGCCAGGGCGTGGCGTTCCAGCGAGGGGCGTGAGCGTGGCACGGCACCCTTGCTCGGCCTTGGGCTTGGGCAAGGGTCGAGCCTGAAGGGGCAGACCGCGAATGTCTGAAGCCCAGCGGCGTAGGCCGTAACCGAACCAGACGCGGCAGAACGGCAGGTCCGAAACGAGGGGCCCGTGTATCCACTTCTATAATTCCGGCCACCCCCTGTGCCCCAGCGCGTGGCGCACGCGCACCCTCTCACTCCATGCGGACAGCGGCGCGCACGGGCCGGTCGAAGCCGGGCCCGGGGCGGTTGTCGCGCCTGGCGCGACAGGTTGCCAAATCCATCGGGTTTTCCGAATACATAGGAGATGTCCGTGGGCATGTTTTGTTGCCGTTTACCTGGACTGCTGTCCCTGGCCCCGTGTTGGGCATTGCTGGCAGAGGCGCGGGCATGACGCTGGCGTTGATGCTGGCCTCGGTCATTTTGTTTCTGGCTTGTTTCTGGTCCGCCCGGGTTTTGCTGGGGGGCCGCAGGGCGGCGCTGTTTGCCGCGCTGGCGCTGGCCTTGGGCTGGTTCGCCGAGCAAATGGGTTCGTCGCGGGGCTGGTTCTTTGGGCGCTACAGCTACACCGATGTGCTGGGCGTGCAACTGGGCAACGTGCCGCTGGTCATTCCCCTCATGTGGTTCGCCCTGTGTTTCGTGGGCTATGTGCTGGCCTGCCTGCTGCTGTGGCGCGAACCCGTGCTGGCACGCCCCTGCTGGCGCAGCGGGCTGCTCACCGCCGTGCTGGCCGCCATGCTGGTCACCGCTTTCGATCTCGGGGCCGACCCGTATTTTGTCTACGTGCTCAAGGCCTGGATCATGGTCAAGAAAGACGGCGGCTGGTTCGGTGAAACCTTGCAGGGTTTTGCCGGCTGGATGCTGATTGGCTTCCTGATCGTGGCGCTGTTCCAGTGGCGCTGGGCCCCGGTGACGCCCGCCAAGGCCACGGCGCAGCGCGCGGCCCTGGTGCCCTTGCTGATTTATCTCAGCGCGTTGGTGTTTCAGCTGCTGTTTGGCCACCCGGTCGAGACCCGCGCGGTGGCCTTGTTTGCCATGGGCATTCCCTGGCTGGTGGCGGCGGTGGCCTGGTGGCAATGGCGCCGCGCCGTGAACGGGAGCGCGACTTGAACGCCGCGATCGACATCGGCGCCATGGAGCAGGTGGCCGACCCGCTGGCCGACGACACCGTGGCCGCCTGGATGGGCAACTGGACCGCAGGCGAACCGGCCGAGCAGGCACAGGCTCGCGATGCACGCATACAGACCGCCAGCCGCCTGATGGCGGGCTGGACCCACAACGGAGCGCTGACCAACTGGACGCCCGCCGAGGCCGACGCGGACCCCATGGTGGTATCCGCCCTGCAGGCCTATCTGCAGACCGCAGCCGCACTGCCCGACTGGGTGGACGCGGCCCAGGTGGCGCGGGCCGAGGCGATTTTCATGGAGCACGGCCCGCTGTCGTGCACCTTGTTGTTCTGCGCCAGCTTGCCCGAGTGTTATGTCTTGCCCGATCTGGCCGAGGTGCTGCACATTGCCGGCCAGCTCGAAGCCCACACCGAGCACCGCATACGCCAGACCGCGGCCATGGTGTTTCCGGTGATGATGCGCGGCGGCTTGCTGAGCGCGCAGGGTACCGGGGTGGCGCAGGTGCTCAAGGTTCGCCTGATCCACGCCACCATCCGCCACCTGATCCTGCGTGGCAACCCCGCTGCCGCGCGCGGCCAGGTGCCGCCCGTGCCAGGGCGTGCACCGCCCACCAGCATGAACGAGGCCTTGTCGGCGCACGGCTGGAACGTCGATGCCCTGGGTCTGCCCTGCAACCAGAACGAGCTGGCCTATACCCTGCTCACCTTCAGCTACGTGTTTTTGCGCGGCATGCGCCAACTGAGACAAGGCTTGTCCCGAGAGGACGAAGAGGCCTATCTGCACCTCTGGAACGTGATGGGCCACGTGCTTGGGATCCAGCGCGAACTGATGGCCCAGACCATGGAACAGGCGCAGATGTTGTTCGAGCGGATGCAGCAGCACGCCCGGCTCGCCGCGTCGACCAGCCGTACACCGGGTGTGCCCGATGCCCGGGCAGGTCTGGGCCGCGCGCTCATGAACACCATGGCCCGCGCCATCCGCGTGCCGGTGATCCGGCAGATTCCGGTGCCGCTGACGCAATGGCTGATCGGCGAACCCACGGCCAGCGCCATCGGTGTGGACGAACAGGTGTCCTGGTTGTCGCGCGCGGTGTTCCGCCTGGGCCTGGGCCTGACCCGGCTGGTCGACGCCGTGGTCCGGCTGGTGGCACCCCGGTTTTCGCTCTCCCGAATGTTCACCCGCGTCATCGGCTACCACCTGCTGACCCGTTTCCTGCTGGACCAGACCCGACCACTCAAGCTGCCCGATCGGGTGCTGCACCCGCTGCAGCAGACCGTAGCGGACTGGAGCGACGACCCGAACGCCCACGGCTGGGTGAACCGGCTGGAAGACCGCCTCACCACCCAGGGCCGTTGGCACACCAAGCCCGACCCACAGCGGCAGGCCGGTTGATGGTGGGCGCGCAGGGACGCGGGTGCGCGCAGCGGCCATCGTTCAGGGGACGACTTGTTACTGACTGTTACCATGTCGGCATGACAAGCCGCCTGTTCGGTCAAACACTGGTCCGTTGGCTTCTGCTGCTGGCGCTGGCCGGTCTGGTGTGGCCGGGCCAGGCGCTGGCCGCGCCCGGCGAGAGCGACATCACCCTGCAGAGCCATTTTTGGGTCGATACCTCTGGGCAGCTTTCTGTGGACGAGGTGGCGCAAAAACCGCCGGCCGACTTTCAAGCCCTGACGCAATACCGCTCATTCAAACTGGAAGGCGGGGCGCTGTGGATGCGCTTTGAACTGCCGCAGCTCGACCCCGCCCACCGCTGGTACCTGTTGCTGGATGCAGCGGCCTTCACCGACTTCGCCACGCTCTACCAGCCCGATTCGGCATCTGGCTGGCGCGTGCAAATGGCTGGCGACCACCTGCCGGTGCCGCAGTGGTCCATTCCCGACCGCTCTCCGGTGTTCGCGCTGGATGGCGCCGAAGCGTCGCGCACGGTCTGGTTGCGCCTGGAGAACACCCCCGCGCCGCTCAATCCCCGGTTCTATCTCGTCACCGAAGACGAGCTGCAGCACAAACGCCATTGGACCTATCTCTTGCTCGGGGGCTATCTGGGCTTTGGCCTGCTGGTGATGTTTTTGGGATGGGTGCATGCGCGCCTGTACGCCGACCGTGCTTTTGTCGCCTATGTCGCTTATGTCGCCTGCATGTTGGGCTTTCAGGTCGCTTTCACCGGATTGGGCGGCCTGTTCTTCTGGGGCCAGTGGGCCTGGCTGAACAACGCGGCGCCCGCGACCTTCATGCTCTGGCTCACCGCGTCGGGTATCTGGTTTGTGCGGGAGGTGTGCGCCATCTCGCGTTACCAGCGGCGTCTGGACCGCTGGGTCTTGGCGTGGTCGGTGTTTGGTCTGTTGTATCCGGTGCTCTACCTGTCGCTGGCGAACGCCTCGGCGCTGCTGGTGCTCAACCTCTATGGCCTGTGCTCGGTGCTGTTGAGTTTGGCCTTGTGCTTCTGGGCCTGGCGCCAGGGCGAAAAATACGCCGGTTGGCTGCTGCTGGGCTTCTTGCCGGTCCACCTCGGCTACCCGTTTCCGGCCCTGCGCAGCGCCGGTGTGCTGCCCGACAGCTGGGCGGCACAGTACGCGGTGCTGATCGGTTCTGCCATTGAGATCCCGCTGCTGCTGTACATCCTGCACCGCCGGGCCAAGGAATTCAACGAAAACAGGGCCCGCCTGCGCGCACTCGACAGCACCGATCCGTTGACCGGCCTGACCATTGCACCGGTGTTGCGCCTGCGGCTGCGCGATGCGGTGCGCCGCGCCGGACGCTACGGACACCAATGTGGCGTGTTGCTGGTGGAACTGGCCAACCACGGCGAGATTGTGACCCGGGAAGGGCGAGAAGCCGGCGACCGGGCGCTGGTGCTGGGCGCTTCACGGCTGTCGCGCGTGGTGCGCGACGTGGACACCGTTTCCCGTATCGCCAACACCCGCTTTGCCATTCTGGTCGAAGGCCCTTTGCGCTCGGACCAGCTCAAGCTGCTGGCGCAACACATCGTGGCCAAGGGGCTGGAGCAGGCGTCCACTTTGCCGGGCGACTGGACACCGCGCTTTCGCATGGTGTCTACCCTGCTGCCGTCCGACGAACTCCCCAGCGGTGACATCGACGACGCCGACGTGCGCCGCTTTCTCGCCCGTTTGCACAAGGCGCTGGACCGGCTGGTGGCGGAGCCACGCAAATCGGTTTTGCACCTGCCCCACGAAAGCGTACCCGGCTGATCGAGCACCGGTCTGGGCGTCAGCGCCCCGGTCTTGAAAACCCGGTGCGCTCGCGCTCGGCCAAGGGCCTGATCACACAATCGGTGGCGTGGTCGTTGAGCAGCCCCATGGCTTGCATGAAGGCGTACACGGTGGTGGGGCCCACGAACTTCCAGCCGCGCTTTTTCAGGTCTTTCGACAAGGCCACCGACTGCACAGACGTGGACGCCGTCTGCGGCACCACCTGCGGGTCGGCATCGGGTTCAAAGCGCCAGAAATAGGCCGCCAGCGAGCCCTCGCTCTGGACCAGTTCCTGGGCCCGCTTCGCGTTGTGGATCACCGCCTCGATCTTGCCCCGGTGGCGCACAATGCCCGCGTCGCCCAGCAAGCGCTCGGTGTCGCGGTCTATGTAGCGCGCCATGCGCTCGAAGTCGAAACCGTGGAACGCGGCACGGAAATTTTCGCGCTTGGCCAGAATGGTGCGCCAGCTCAGCCCCGATTGAAAACTCTCCAGGCAGAGCTTTTCAAAGAGGCGGCGGTCGTCGGCCACAGGGAAACCCCACTCCTGGTCGTGGTAGTGCAGGAATTCGGGCGCGCTCGCACACCAGCGGCACCTGGCTTGACCGTCTGGCCCTGCTGGAAAATCACCCATGGTCGTCAAGAAAAAATTCTGTGAGTCTTGCGAGTTCAAGTAGATAGATACGAAGAACTCGCCTATCTCTAGCGGTGCCTTCCCCTCTTTTGGATGGGGATAGAACACATGTCGTCCAAGTCCAAGTCCGTGTGCATTCCGCATCTGTGTCGCCGAATGCTAGTGCTTAGTGGTGACGCGACGAAGCATTTTCCTAGCCCCACTGGCCTTCTTTTGCAGCGGCTTGAACCGCTCCGGATTGAACCGCACTCCAGAAGTTGGCTGGCGCTTCTTTTGCCTGCGACCTCTAAATACCACTGATACGAATGTTTTGTCTAGGTGGTACATCTCCTATGTTTCAAACAGAGGAAGAAGCAGAAGATTCACCCTGACAAGAAGTTGTCCCTCATCAATCGACACCGACTGCCAGTGCTGCCAGTCAGGTGTTGGGCAATAAAGCCCGAACCGGTTTCAACCCCGGTTCGGGCTTTTTTCGTTTCAGTCCCCCACTCTGGTTCAGGACGGGCTTGCTGCCTGCATCCTCTGGCGGAGCCTTGCGCGGGTCAGGCATGAAGGTGCGATGTAGTCGGCTGCTTGTTGCGCGATCTCCCTGTTTCGGGAGGGCGCAGGTCGTAATTTTGTAAACCCACCGCTAGGAGCTTGACCATGACTGAGATGAATCGTCGCGACATCATGAAAACCGGAGGATCGATGCTGATCCTGGGCGCCACTGCAGGTGTGCCCGGGATGGCATCGGCGCAGGACGCCGTTAAACTCGGCTTGTTGCATTCACTGTCTGGAACAATCGCGATTGCCGAGGCGTCGCTTGTCGATGCCGAAAAAATGGCCATCGACGAGATCAACGCCACCGGTGGTGTGATGGGCCGCAAAATCGAGGCGGTGATCGAGGACGGTGCTAGCGACAACGCGGTGTTTGCCGAGAAGGCCCGCAAGCTGCTGGAGCGCGACAATGTGGCCGCCATCGTTGGCTGCTACACCTCCGCTTCCCGCAAGGCGGTGCTGCCGGCGCTTGGCCGCTCCAAAGGCCTGCTGTACTACCCGACCTACTACGAAGGTCAGGAGCAGGACAAGCAGGTGTTCTATCCCTCGCAGGAAGCAACGCAATCGGTGATTGCAGCCGTGGAGTGGCTTGCGCGGGAGAAGGGCAAGACTTTTTTCCTGGTGGGTTCCGACTACATCTATCCGCGTACCTGCAACAAGATTGCCAAGCCGACCATCGTCAAGATGGGTGGCCGGGTTCTGGGCGAGGAATACGCTCCGCTGGGCCACACCGAGTTCTCGTCGATCATCAACAAGATCAAGGCAGCGAAGCCCGACTGCATCTACAGCACCGTCGTAGGCGGCTCCAACGTGGCTTTATACAAGCAGATGCGGGCCGCCGGGCTTGACGGCAGCAAGCAGGTTCTGTTGTCAACGGTGGTGTCGGAGAACGAGGTGGAGGGTATCGGCAAGGACAACGCGGCGGGCTTTTACGCTTGCATGGGTTACTTCCAGAGCATCAAGTCGCCGGTGAACGAGAGGTTCGTCAAAGCGTTCAAAGCCAAGTACGGCCAGGACCGCGTGATCGGTGACCCGATGCAGGTGGCCTACAACAGCGTGTATCTCTGGAAGATGGCGGTAGAGAAGGCCAAGTCCTTCGATGTAGAGAAGGTCATTGCAGCCTCCGGTGGCCTTGAGCTGGAAGCCCCTGAGGGGACGGTGCGCATGCACGCCAGCAACCACCACGTCTGGAAGAAGGTACGCATCGGCCGCGCACGTACCGACGGCCAGTTCGACATCGTGTGGGAAGCGCCATCCCTAATTGAGCCCAACCCGTTCCCCAAGATTTGAATAGAGCCAATCTTGGCCGGCCGCCGGCGAGGCGGCCGATCGTTTTCACGATTCAGGAATCTGACAATGGATCTCAATATTGCAGTGATGCAGGTGTTCAACGG
>NZ_JBFJMY010000120.1:0-11005 GCF_041633695.1 Hydrogenophaga sp. | reverse complement strand
TTCTTCTGCGGCATGATCGAACTGCCCGTCGTGAAACGGTCGGCGATCTTCACGAAGCCGAAGTTCTGGCTCATCCACAGGATCAGTTCTTCGCTGAAGCGGCTGACGTGCACCATGCACAGCGAGGCCGCGGCGGTGAATTCGATCGCGAAGTCGCGGTCGCTCACGCCGTCCAGGCTGTTCTGGCACACCTGCGGTTCGCCCCTGTCGTCCACCATGCCCAGCGTGCGCGCCACGCGCTCGCGGTCCAGCGGGTAGGTGGTGCCCGCCAGCGCGGCGCTGCCCAGCGGCAGGCGGTTGGTGCGGCGGCGCACATCGCTCATGCGCTCGGCGTCGCGCGCGAACATTTCCACATAGGCCAGCAAGTGGTGGGCAAAACTCACCGGCTGCGCCACTTGCAGGTGGGTGAAGCCGGGCATGATGACTTCCACGTTCTTTTCGGCCACGTCCACCAGCGCGGTTTGCAGCTCGCCGAGCAGTTCCGCGATCAGGTCGATCTCGGCGCGCAACCACAGGCGCACGTCGGTGGCCACCTGGTCGTTGCGGCTGCGCCCGGTGTGCAGGCGCTTGCCGGCGTCGCCCGCAAGCTGGGTCAAACGGGCTTCGATGTTCAGGTGCACGTCTTCCAGATCGAGCTTCCAGTCGAATTGGCCGGCTTCGATTTCCTGCGTTATCTGGGCCAGACCTTTTTCAATCGCGGCGCGGTCGGCGGCGGAAATGATGTTCTGGGCCGCCAGCATTTCGGCGTGCGCCAGGCTGCCGGTGATGTCGGCTTGCCACAGGCGTTTGTCGAAAAACACGCTGGCGGTGTAGCGCTTGACCAGTTCGCTCATGGGCTCTGAGAACAGGGCCGACCAGGCTTCGGATTTCTTGTCGAGTTGGTTGGTGGACATGGTGTTGGGCCTGTGGCTGGGGGAGGGGAACAAGGGCGGGTGGCGGACAAGGTGCGCCGGTGGCAGGGTGCACAATGGTTCGTGCCCGGTGGGCAGGGCGGGTGTCTTTTTCATCACAGCCCGCTAACATGCAATACCCATGAAAGACTCCCGAATTCTATCGGCCTTCCAGGAGCTGTCGCCCGGCGCGGCCGAGCGCGCCCGTGCCCTGGCGGCCAAACGTGCGCGCCTGGCACGCGAACTGGTGTACGACGCCTGCCAGGTGGGCGTGGTGTTGCGGGCGGTTTTGTTCGTGCAGGCGGTGGTGGTGGTGGCGGCCCTGTTTGGTGCCAACAACTGGTGGGCTTGGCTGACCCAGATGGCGGTGTTGACCGGCGCGGCCTTGCCTGCGGTCTTGCTGTGGTTGGTCTTGACCTGCGCGCTCAAGCGGGCGCTGGGCCGTCTGCCCATGGCGGGCCAATGGGTGGCGGGTGGCGCTCTGGGCGCACTGGCCGGGCTCTATGGTTGCGGCATGCTGGTCTGGATGGGCTTGCTCGATCCCGCACCCTGGCTGGCCAGTGCGGCCTCGGGCGCGCTGGTGGCGGTGATTCTGGTGGCCGCCCTGGTGTGGCGTGCCAAGGCCCGTACCCCGGCGGGCACGACGGCCCAACTGGCCGAGCTGCAAGCGCGCATACGCCCGCATTTTCTGTTCAACACACTCAACAGCGCCATTGCACTGGTGCGCGCCGAACCGGCCAAGGCCGAAAGTCTGCTGGAAGACCTGAGCGAGCTGTTTCGCCATGCGCTGGCCGACTCGCAGAAGGAAGTGCCCTTGGCGCAGGAGCTGGAGTTGGCCAAACACTACCTGACCATCGAGCAGGTTCGCTTTGGTGATCGTCTGAAGGTGGAGTGGGCGGTGGACGAACGCGCGTCTGGCGCCAAACTGCCGCCACTGATATTGCAGCCATTGGTGGAGAATGCGGTCAAACACGGCGTGGAGCCCAGCCCGGAGGGCGCGGTGGTGCGCATCAGCACCCAGCGCCGTGGCAGTGTGGTGGTGATCAAGGTGACCAACACCGTACCGGCGGGTACTGGCAAGCCCGGCCATGGCCTGGCGCTGAACAATGTGCGCCAGCGCCTGACGCTGTTGCACGATGTGCAGGGACGTTTTCAGAGCGCCCTGGTGGACGGCGTGTTCCAGGTGCGCCTTGAAATACCGGTGTAAGTGCACGACACTGTGCTGGCCGCAACGGAGTGTGAAATGACCCTGAAAGTGCTGATCGTCGACGATGAGTCTCTGGCCCGTTCCCGGCTGCGCACCTTGCTGGCCGATTGCAAAGAGCCCGAGGCCGACGTGGTGGGCGAAGCCGCCAACGCGGTGCAGGCCATGGACCAGTTGCAGCATGGCCCTTGCGATCTGGTGCTGCTCGACATCCACATGCCCGGCGTGGGTGGCATGGCCTTGGCCGGCGCGCTGATGCAAATGCCCCAGCCCCCTGCGGTGGTCTTTGTGACCGCACACACCGAATACGCGGTGCAGGCCTTTGAGATCGAGGCGGTTGACTACCTCACCAAGCCGGTGCGGCTGGAGCGGCTGCAATTGGCGCTGCAGAAGGTGGTGCGGCAGATGGCGGTCAGCGGCGGTGAAAACACCGAGGCAGCGGGCGCGGGTGAGGCCCTCATCATCCAGGAGCGTGGCCGCAGCGAACGCGTGGCGTTGGCCGAGGTGATTTACCTCAAGGCCGAGCTCAAATACATCACGGTGCGCACCGCCAACAAAGAGCACATCTACGACGGCTCGCTCAGCGACCTGGAGCAAAAGTACGCCCAGCTGTTTGTGCGCGTGCACCGCAACGCCCTGGTGGCGCGGCGGCGCGTGCGCGCGGTGGAAAAACACAACGACCCGGTGGAAGGCGAGGGCTGGACCGTGCGCCTCGACGGTGTGGACGAACGCCTGGCGGTGTCGCGCCGGCAACTGGCGGCGGTGCGCGAAGCCCTGGCGGGCTGAGTGGGTCATGGCGTTCGGGTCGTGCGCACGGATCGTGGCGAGTGCGCAGCACCGCATCCGCACGCTGACGGTTCGCCAAGACGCGTTGGTGCTGGTGCTACACGGACGCAAGCAGCTGTTGACGGCAGACGAACAGCTGGAGGCGGGCTGCGGGCACGGTGTTCTGATCGCGGGTGGGACGACCTGGGACGTGATCAACGACCCCAGAGGCGACGGGCGCTACGAAGCCCTGGCACTGGCCTTTGATGAAGAGTTGGTGCACGCCTTCCACAAAGACATGCCGCAAGGCGCGTCGAAAGCCCTGGATGCCGCCTGCGTGTTGTCCATGGATGGCGAACTGGGCGACGCCGTTCGCCGAACCCTGCCGCAGCGCCCGGTCTCGGATACCGTGATGCGCCACCGCATGCTGGAGGTGTTGCTGCTGGTGCACGAACAGGGCCACCACTTTGTACCGGGCGGGTCCTTGAGCTGGGCCGACCGCATACGGCGCTTGGTGGCACAAAGGCCGCACGCGGACTGGAAGGTGGATGCGCTGGGGCAGGCGTTTCACATGAGCGAGTCCAGCCTGCGCCGCCGCCTGGAAAGCGAAGGGTTCACCGTGTCGGCTCTGGTTCGCGAAGTGCGGCTGGAAACGGCGCTGGGCTTGCTCCAGACCACGTCCCTACCGGTGGGCGAAGTGGCCCAACGCTGCGGTTGGGAATCGCACAGCCGGTTCAGCGCCGCGTTTCAGGAGCGCTGGGGGTTTGCGCCCTCGGTGCTGCGCGGGCGTGCCCTGAGCAAAGACGCCGCGACAGAACTGGCATAGAGATTGACGGCAATCGGCTAGCGCCGTGCCCGCCTTGGTTGGAACATGGGCGCACTTGTTCAACGTCTCGAAGGAAAATTTATGCAAATACACAACCGTCTCGTGGTGCTCGCTCTGTGGGGCGCGACCCTGGCCACCAGCGCGAGCGCAGCGGGCTTCGAGCTCAAAAGCCCATCGGTAAAGCCCGGCGCCATGCTGAGCCAGGCACAGGTCTTCAAGGGCTTTGGTTGCGATGGTGGCAACCAGTCGCCCGCGCTGCAATGGCAGGGCGCCCCCAAAGGCACCAAGAGCTACGCGATCACCGTCTACGACCCGGATGCGCCCACGGGCTCGGGCTGGTGGCATTGGGTCGCCTACAACATTCCGGCCAACGTGACGGCGCTGCCCGAAGGCGCAGGCGCCGAAGACGGCAGCCGCATGCCCGCCGGCACGGTGCAGGGCCGCACCGATTTCGGTTCCACCGGGTTTGGTGGCGCCTGCCCGCCCCAGGGCGACAAGCCGCACCGCTATCAGTTTGTGGTGCACGCGCTCAAAGTCGAAAAGCTGGAACTTCCACCCGACGCGTCTGCCGCTCTGGTGGGCTTCATGATCAACGCCAACCGACTGGGCAAGGCCAGCCTGCAAGCGCGCTTCGGTCGCTGACTGACACGAACGGGTCAGCAAGGTTCTGGGCCAAAGCTCGTGTCGGCGCGCGTGCCTTGTTCCAGAACACCGCGGAACCGGCTCGGCCGGGCCGCAGGTGTTGCCCCCTGGAGGGGGTGACGCCGCAGGCGGCGCGGGGGTGGTTCAAAGTCCAGCGCGGGGGTGGTCCTACAGCTCCGCCGCCTCCACCAGAAACCGAACCCGGCGCTGCCCTTGCCACTCGTCGGCGTCGAGGCGGAACGCGAGCTTGACGCGTGCCGGCAGTGGCTCGGTGTGGCCGAACCAGATGCCGTCCACCGGCTCGCCCTGGTGTTTCATTTTGAGCGCCAGGTGTTTTTCGCCCACCAGGCGCTGGCTCACGATTTGCAGCTCTTCGCAGAACACCGGCGGCGCAAAGCCCTGGCCCCAGACCTCTTTGTGCAAGGTGTCCACCACGTCGGCGCGGCGGTACTTGGGGTCGAGCGCACCGTCGGCTTCCAGCCGGCGTTGCAGGGTGGCGGCGTCCAGCCATTCGTGGGCCACTTGCTGCAGGCCGGCTTCGAAGGTGTCCAGATTTTCTTCGGCTATGGTGCAGCCCGCCGCCATGGCGTGGCCACCAAAACGCAGCAGCACGCCGGGGTGGCGCTTGGCCACGAGGTCGAGCGCATCGCGCAAATGAAAACCGGGAATCGAGCGGCCAGAGCCTTTGAGTTCGTGTTCCTTGCCTTCGGCTCCGCTGGCGGCGAACACGAACGTGGGGCGGTGCAGTTTGTCTTTCAGGCGCGAGGCCACAATGCCGACCACGCCTTCGTGGAAGTCGGGGTCGAACACGATCAGCGCCGGTGGTGGCTCTTCCGATGCGTCGAACATGTCTTCGGCCAGCAGCAGCGCCTGGTCGCGCATATCGCCTTCGATCGCCTTGCGTTCGCGGTTGATGCCGTCCAGCGTGCGCGCCAGCTCGTCGGCGCGCAGCGCGTCGTCGGTGGAGAGGCATTCGATGCCCAGGGTCATGTCGGCCAAGCGGCCCGCCGCGTTCAGGCGCGGGCCGAGCGCAAAACCGAAGTCGAAACTGGTGGCGGCGGCGGGCTTGCGCGCCGCCACGTTGAACAGCGCGTTCATGCCGGGCGGCATGGCACCGGCGCGCACGCGCTTCAAACCTTGTGCCACCAGGCGGCGGTTGTTGGCGTCGAGCTTGACCACGTCGGCCACCGTGCCCAGTGCCACCAGCGGCAACAAGGCGTCGATCTTGGGTTGAAGAATGCCTGCCCCCACGCTTCCCGCTGCGCGTGGTTCGCTGCCCCCCAAGGGGGCTGCCCCGCCTTGGGGCTGCCCGGCGGCGGGTCGCGCCTGAAACACGCCGCGTTCGCGCAATTCGGCGCGCAGCGCCAGCAACACATAAAACATCACGCCCACACCGGCGATGGCTTTGCTCTCGAAGCCGCAGCCGGGCTGGTTGGGGTTGACGATGATGCAGTCTTGCGGCAGCACCACTTCGCCGTCCCGCACCGCGGGCAGGTGGTGGTCGGTCACCAGCACCTGCAGGCCGAGCTCGCGCGCGGCGCGCACGCCGTCGAGGCTGGCGATGCCGTTGTCCACCGTCACCAGCCAGTCGGCGCCACTGTCTTTGACCCGTTGGGCAATCGTCGGGGTGAGGCCGTAGCCGTCGGTGACTCGGTCGGGCACCAGGTAGCGCACGGCGTCGTAACCCATGGGCGCACCCAGCAGGCGCAAGCCGCGCAGGCCCACGGCGCAAGCGGTGGCGCCGTCGCAGTCGTAGTCGGCGACGATGCAGATTTTCTGCCCGGCGGCCATGGCGTCGGCCAGGGCTTTGGCGGCGGTGTCGGTGCCCAGCATGCGGTTGGGTGGAATCAGGCGCGCCAGCGAGTCGTCGAGCTCGTCGGGACTGCTGATGCCGCGTGCGGCAAACAGGCGTGCCAGCAAGGGGTGCAGGCCGCTTTGTTCCAGCGCCCAGGCGGCGCGGGGCGGCACGTCGCGGGTGGTGATTTTCATAGGTCTTCCAGAATTTTCCAGACGGGCTTGGTGCCCATCCATTGCTGCAAGCGCCGGCCCAGGCGGGCCGTGGCGCTGCGGGGTGCGTGTATCCAGCGCTGTGCCCGGCGCTCGCCGCACAGCGTGAGCGTGGCGGCTTCACCGGCCAGCACCCGTTGCAGCAAAGGCGGTATGAGGGTGGCGTCCAACGCAGCCCAGGCCTGGCTCCAGGCGCTCCAATCGGTGCGCAGAGCGGCCTGGCGCAGCGCGTCGGGCATGTGGGGTGGGGCGTGCAGCGCCTGTGCGCCGGTGTGGGCGCCAGCGCCGTGCACCCAGAAGCCGTTGACCGGCAGCAAGCCGTGGGCCATGCGCTCGTCGGTCACGGGGTGGTTGTAGAACAGCATCTGGGCTTCGCTTTGCAGGCGCGTCAACGTGAGCTGGCCCGTCGGATGAGCCGGGCTGGGGGCCAGCCAGGCGTCCACCTGGCGTCCGCTCACCCGGTCCAGGCTGGCGCTGGTGAGCTGGCGAAACAGCTCGCTGGTGGCGTGCCAGCGCGTGGGCGACTCGAAGCGCAGCTGGATGCCGTCTTCGGCGCAATAAGGTGCGAGCGCGTCGAACAGTGTGCGGGACTGCGCCGCATCCAGGGCGATTTGTTCACCCGGCAGCAGGCTCACCTGTTCCATGCCGACCTGGAAATGGCAGGGCGAGAACCAGGCCTGCGGCGTGCCGGGGGCGTCGCTCTGGGCAGCCGCCCAGGGAATGAGGCCATCGCCATACGGCGCACCGTCGCCGCCGCACAGGCCCAGCGCCAGCGCCAGTTCGCGCTCGTGGGGCGGGCTCAGGCTGTGCTCGTCGCCCGCCACGCGTTCAAATGCCGGGTCGGGCCGCATCTCGCGCAGCAGTTTGTCCAGGTTGGGCAGCACCAGGCCGGGTAGGGCAGATTGGCATTCGGGAGCGCTGGCGGAGGCAAAAGGAACCAGTAGATGGGCGGACGACTCAAGTGCAGGGTGCGGGGTGGGCATGGCGTGATTGTCAGGGATGCCACAATCGCCACCATATAACCACACGCTTCATGCAAATCCCTTACGAACTTCTTCTGGGCTGGCGCTACACCCGCGCCGGCCGTGCCACACGGCGCAACGGCTTCATCTCTTTCATCTCCGGTGTCTCCATGCTGGGCATTGCGCTGGGCGTGGCGGCGCTCATCATCGTGCTGTCGGTGATGAACGGGTTTCAGAAAGAGGTGCGCGACCGCATGCTGGGCGTGCTCTCCCACATCGAGGTCATGGAGATCGGCGGCGAAGCCATTCCCGACCTGCCCGCCACCCTGGCGGCAATCCAGCGCCAGCCCGAGGTGATCGGGGCGGCACCCTTTGTGGGTGCGCAGGCTTTGATCGCGCGGGGTGAAGACATGAAGGGTGCGCTGGTGCGCGGCATCGATCCGGCGCTGGAGCCCAGCGTCACCGATCTGGTGGCCGATCTGGCCGGTACCGTGTTGCCGCGCCTGGTGTCGGGCGAGTACGGCGTGATTTTGGGCGGCGAACTCGCGCGCAGCCTGGGCGTGGTGACGGGCGACAGCGTGACCCTGATCGCGCCCAGCGGCCAGGTCACCCCCGCCGGTGTGGTGCCGCGCATCCGCCAGATGACGGTGGTGGGCACTTTCGATTCTGGCCACTTTGAATACGATTCGGCGCTGGCGCTGCTGCACCAGGACGACGCCGCGCGCATCTTCCGCGTGGCCGGGCCGACCGGTGTGCGGGTCAAGATCAAAGACCTGCACCAGGCGCGCGAGGTGGCGATCGCCATGGCCGCCGACCTGCCGCCCAATCTGCGCGTGACCGACTGGACGCGGCAGAACCGCACCTGGTTCGCCGCCGTGCAGCTCGAAAAACGCATGATGTTCATCATCCTCACCCTGATCGTCGCCGTGGCGGCCTTCAATCTGGTGTCCACCCTGGTCATGACGGTGACCGACAAGCGCGCCGACATCGCCATCCTGCGCACCCTGGGCGCCAGCCCGGGCAGCATCATGGGCATCTTCGTGGTGCAAGGCGCCATGGTGGGCGTGATCGGCACCTTGGTGGGCCTGTTGCTGGGCCTGGGTGTGGCCCTCAACATCGACACCCTGGTGCCGGCGCTGGAACACGCGCTGGGCGCCAATTTTCTGCCCAAGGACGTGTACCTCATCAGCACCATGCCCAGCGACCCGCAGCAAAGCGATGTGCTGCCGATCGCCATCATTTCGCTGGTGCTGGCCTTTCTGGCCACCATCTACCCGAGCTGGCGCGCCAGCCGCGTGAATCCGGCGGAAGCCCTGAGGTACGAGTGAAACCATGAGCGATGCCGTTCTATGGGCCCAAGGCCTCACCAAACGTTTCACCGAAGGCCGTCTCGATGTGACCGTGCTGCAAGGCGTGGACTTGACCGTGCGCGCCGGTGAAACCGTGGCCATCGTCGGCGCCTCCGGCTCGGGCAAGAGCACGCTCTTGCACTTGCTGGGGGGCCTCGATGCGCCCAGCAGTGGCCGCGTGCAGTTGATGGGGCAAGATCTTTCGGGCCTGAATGCGCAGCAGCAAGGGGCCTTGCGCAACCTGCACCTGGGCTTTGTGTACCAGTTCCACCACCTCTTGCCCGAATTCAGCGCCGTGGACAACGTGGCCATGCCGCTGTGGATTCGGCGCCAGCCGCGCGAACAGGCGACCCGCGTCGCCCGCGCGATGCTGGAGCGCGTGGGCCTGGGCGAACGCCTGCACCACCGGCCGGCCGAGCTGTCGGGCGGCGAGCGCCAGCGTGTGGCCATTGCCCGCGCCCTGGTCACGCAGCCCGCCTGCGTGCTGGCCGACGAACCCACCGGCAACCTGGACCACAACACCGCCGAAGGCGTGTTCCAGCTCATGATGGAACTGGCACGCGACCAGGGCACGGCCTTTGTGGTGGTCAGCCACGACCAGACGCTGGCGGCGCGTTGCGGGCGCGTGTTGCAGCTCACCACCGGCGTGCTGACCTGAAGCGGGCTCGGGCGCTTCGCCCGCCGTCACAATGGAGGGCGTGAAGCCCTGCTGGATCGACACCCACTGCCACCTCGACGCCCCTGAGTTCGGGGCCGACCATGCCTTGGCCGCGCAAGCGCGCACGCACGCCCAGGCGCTGGGCGTGGGTTTGTGCGTGGTGCCGGCGGTGGCGCGTGGCAACTTCGATGGCGTGCGCCAACTGGCTCACCGGCTGGGCGACGCTTATGCGCTGGGTATCCACCCGCTGTACGTGCCGCAAGCACAAGAGGCCGATCTGGATGCGCTGGACGCCGCGCTCGGCGCACACCGCGACGACCCGCGCCTGGTAGCGGTGGGCGAAATCGGGCTGGATTTTTTTGTGCCTGCGTTGTGCACCTCTGAAATGCGCGAACGCCAGCAGCACTTTTACCGCGCCCAGCTCAAACTGGCCCGCCAACACGGTTTGCCGGTGATCCTGCACGTGCGCCGCAGCGCCGATGTGCTGCTCAAACACCTGCGCGAGTTGCCCACGGGGGGCGGCATTGCGCACGCATTCAACGGCAGCGAGCAACAGGCGCAGGCGTTTCTGGGTCTGGGCTTCAAACTCGGGTTCGGGGGCGCTGTCACTTTCGAGCCGGCGCGCCAGCTGCGCCGCCTGGCCGCCAGCCTGCCGCTGTCGGCGCTGGTGCTGGAGACCGACGCGCCCGACATTCCCCCGCAATGGCTGTACACCACCGCTGCACAGCGCGCAGCGGGCCAGGCACAAGGCGTGAACAGCCCGGCCGAGTTGCCGCGCATGGGCGAGGTCGTGGCAGATCTGCGGGGCATTTCTGTCCACGAGCTGGCCTTGGCGACCACCGCCAATGCCCTGACTGCGCTGCCCCGCTTGAACGCCCTGTGGTCGCAGCACTTGGCCTTGCAGGCGGCTGCGCCATGACGCGCCTGCAAGGCCTGGCGCCGGTGCTCGATGCGCATACCCGCCTGCTGGTGCTGGGCAGTTTTCCGGGCGTGGCGTCGCTGCGCGCCCAGCAGTATTACGGCCACCCGCAGAACCAGTTCTGGAAAATACTGGGGGTCTTGTGGTCCATGCCGCTGCCCACGCTGCCGTACCCCGAGCGTCTGGCCGCCGCCTTGCAGCACGGCCTGGGCGTCTGGGACGTGTACCAGGCCTGCGAACGCGAAGGCAGCCTGGACAGCGCCATTCGCGCTGGCGAACCCAACGACTTTGGCCGCCTGCGTGCAGACTGCCCGGCATTGGAGGCGATTGCCCACAACGGCGGTGAAAGCTTCAAACATGCCCGGCGCACCGAAGCGCTGGGCTTGCCGGTGTACAAACTGCCTTCTACCAGCCCGGCCAACGCGGGCCAGCGTTTCGACTCGAAACTGGCCGCTTGGGCCGAGGTGTTGCGGCGCCACGGTGTGGCGCCGCCCTGAGTGCAGCTTGCCGGCAAGATCGGCGCCCGGCCTGCACGGTCAAGCCCGGGCCGTTTCTGTGTTCATAATGATTCTTCTCCTCCAACAACAAGCCGATGCGACATTCGATGTTCTCCCTTCTCGCCCACTGCGGGCGGTTCTGCAAAAACGCCGCGCGGGTGGCACCGCCCGCTGGCCCGTGGTGGCCTGCTGACCCGATGGCGGGGCAGGCATGAAGGTGGGTGCGAACGCCGCGCGGCAGCGCAGCGCCGTGCAAAGCCTGCCCGAGGTCACGCTGTCCGAAGAT
>NZ_JBFJMY010000119.1:0-11013 GCF_041633695.1 Hydrogenophaga sp. | reverse complement strand
CCCTCGCCGAACAAGGCCATGTCGGCCGCTTGTGCGTGGGTCTTCAGGGCATCCAGCTCGTCGGCGCTGTCCACCTGTATGCCCAGGTGGTCCACACCTTTGGCGTTGCCCCGGGTGGAGATCGCGAAGTTGATCGGGGGGTCGTTCAGCATCCATTTGGCGTAGTCGGTTTCGGCACGGCTCGGCGCCTGCTGGAACATGGCGGAATAAAAGGCGATGTTGCGGGGCAGATCTTCCACATGCATGTGGACATGAAAGCGTTTCATCACAAGCTCCTGGGGGTTGAAAAAATGGGGTGAGGGGGGTTGAGTGGCGTCAGCAAGCGGCGCAGCCACTGGCGTCGTTGACCTCGCAGGCCTGACCCTGGCAGCAGTGCTCGGTCAGGTAGGCCAGAAGGCTGTTCATCTGGGTGAAGTTCGCCCGGTAGACGATGTAGCGGCCACGCGGCTCGCTGTGAACCAGTTCGGCATGGCTGAGTTCTTTGAGGTGGAAGGACAGGGCGCTGGGTGCAACACCCAGTTGCTCGGCCATGGCGCCCGGCGTCAAACCCTCGGGACCGGCCACCACCAAGGCGCGGAAGGCGCGCAGGCGTTGGGGTTGGGCCAGCGCCGCGAGGGATTTGACGGCCTGTGTTTCATCACGATTCAATGCTTCCATTGTTCAATGATAGTTGAAATGTTGGAGCGTGCGAAATCCCGCAGCGTGCAAAGGGGTATGGAGAAAGAGGGGAAGGGTCTGTTGTCACGCATTTTTCATGTGATCGACACCAAGCTTTCATGCCCCGTTTTCAGAATAGTCGACATGAAAAGACCGGACCACCACAACGCTTCGGCGCGCGAAGCCCACCACCAGGAGCACACCATGAAAGAGCTGCCCACCCCGACCCTGGACTTGTCGCCAGTGTCTTTGCCACGGGGGTCACTTCATCCACGCTCGGACTTCACGCCCCGGCCCCTGGTGGGTCATGCCGTGGGCGCGGCCGTTGCACCCAGCGGCATCGAGGTCTCGTGGGCCCGGCATCTGGACGAAGTTCGTGAAGCCCAAAGCCTGAGGTACCAGGTGTTCGCGAACGAAATGGGCGCGAACCTGCCGCAGACGCTACCTGGCCACGACGTGGATTTGTTCGACGATTTCTGTGAGCACTTGCTGGTGCGCGATGCCGAGAGCCAGCAGGTGATCGGCACGTACCGGGTGCTCACGCCAGCGCAGGCGCGCCGGGTGGGCAGCACCTACAGCGACACCGAATTCGACCTCACCCGCTTGCGCTCGGTGCGCGAGCGCATGGTGGAGCTGGGTCGCAGCTGTGTACACAAAGACCATCGCCATGGCGGCGTCATCATGGCGCTCTGGGGCGCCCTGGCCGAATTCATGGTGCGCAACCAGCTCGACACCATGATCGGTTGTGCCAGCATTCCCATGCAGCACCAAGGCCCGCACGGCGTGGTGGGCGGTGGCCACGCCGCCGCCAGCATCTGGCGCCAGGTCAAGGAAAAATACCTGGCCCCGATCGATTACCACGTGCTGCCCCGGCTGCCGCTGCCGATCGAACGGTTGGACGACAGCCTGGACGTGGAGCCACCGGCTTTGATCAAAGGCTATTTGCGCCTGGGCGCCAAGGTCTTGGGCCCACCGGCCTGGGACCCAGATTTCAACGCCGCCGATCTGCCCATGCTGATGCGCATCAACGACCTGCCGCCTCGCTACCGCAAGCACTTTCTGGGGGATTGATGCACACCGCCTTCGACGCGTTGACGGACTGGCGCGGTGGCAAAAATGCCGCCCGCAGCGCCGCTGCCGCCGGCTTGTTGACCCTGGATGATGACGATGCCCATCCGGATGCCGAGGACAAGCCCCGTTTCCGCGCGGTGTTCATTTCGGACCTGCACCTGGGCACGGCGGGTTGCCAGGCCAAGGCCTTGCTTGAGTTTTTGAAGCACCACCCGAGCCAGACCCTGTACCTAGTGGGCGACATCATCGACGGCTGGCAACTGCGGCGCAAATGGTATTGGCCGCAAGCCCACAACGACGTGGTGCAAAAACTGCTGCGCCGCTCGCGCAAAGGTTGCCGCGTGGTGTTCGTGCCCGGCAACCACGACGAGTTTGCGCGCCAGTTCGATGGCCACCGCTTTGGTGGCATCGAGGTGGCCAACGAAGCGGTGCACAAGCTGCTCGATGGGCGCCGCCTCTGGGTGGTGCATGGCGATCATTTTGATGGCGTCATCCAGTGCGCGAAATGGCTGGCCTATGTGGGCGACAACCTGTACGAATTCACCCTGCGCTTGAACCGCCACGTCAACTCGCTGCGCGCGCGTCTGGGCCTGCCTTACTGGTCGCTCTCGCAGTACCTGAAGCACAAGGTCAAGAGTGCGCTGAACTACGTCACTGACTTCGAGCGCGCTGTGGCCGCAGAGGCGCGCCAGCGCGGCTACCAAGGCGTGGTGTGTGGCCACATCCACCGCCCGGAAATGCGCGAGATCGACGGCACCCTGTATTGCAACGATGGCGACTGGGTGGAGAGCCGTTCGGCGTTGGTTGAACACATGGATGGGCGGCTGGAACTGGTGCATTGGGTGCCCGCCGTTGGCCGCAGCGGCCAAGCGCCCACTGGCGCCGTGCCGCAGCAGCAAGCGGCCGAGCACCTGCCCGTGGCGAAGGTCGAGGCATGAGCACACAACAGCAAGGACAAGTGGCATGAAAATCGTGCTGGTAACGGACGCCTGGCAACCGCAGGTCAATGGTGTGGTCACCACCCTGGTCGAGCTGGTGCGCGAGTTGCAGGCGGTGGGGCACGAGGTGGTGGTGATCCAGCCCGGCCAATTCCGCACCCGGCCTTGTCCGGGTTACGCGGGCATCGACCTGGCCTTGTTTCCGGGGCGAAAGCTGGTGCAGTTGATGGACCAGGCGCAGCCCGACGCCATCCACATCGCCACCGAAGGCCCCTTGGGCTGGGCCGCGCGGCGCTACTGCCTGCGCCGCAAAAAGCCGTTCACCACGGCGTTTCACACCAAATTTCCCGAGATCCTGCACGCTGCGCTGCGCGTTCCGACGGCCTGGGGCTACGCCTTGTTCCGCCGCTTCCACCGGCCCAGCAGCGGGGTGATGGTGCCGACCTCGGGGGTCCTGGAGATGCTGCGGCAAAAGGGCTTTACCCATTTGCGGGAATGGACCCACGGCGTGGATACCCACCTCTTCGCCATGGCGCCAGAGCCGACCCACTACGCGCCCTTGGGCCCGCTGGTGCGGCCCGTGAGCCTGTTTGTGGGGCGCATCTCTTACGAGAAAAACATCGAAGCCTTTCTGGAGCTGGACACACCCGGCAGCAAAGTGGTGTGCGGGGTCGGTCCGCTGGAGGCGGGCTTGCAGGCGCGTTACCCCGGCGTGCATTGGCTGGGCGTATTGCCCCGGCACGAGCTGGCGCAGGTCTACGCCGCCGCCGACGTGTTCGTCTTTCCCAGCCGTTCCGAAACCTTTGGCTTGGTGATGCTGGAGGCCATGGCTTGCGGCGTGCCGGTGGCGGCCTACCCGGTGGACGGCCCCTTGCAGGTCTTGGCCGAGAGCGCCGCCGGGGCCATGGACAAGGATTTGCGCACCGCGTGGGACAGCGCCCGCAAGCTGCGACGGGAAGATGCACGCGCCCGCGCCATGGTGTTTGGCTGGGGCCGGGCGGCCGAACTGTTCGTGTCTTATCTGGCGGTTTTACCCGTGGCCAAGCCGACCGCGCGTGGCGATCGGCGGGGTTTTGGGCAGCGCCACGCGGGCGCGGTCCCGACAGGTTTGTCACAAAAACGTCATCACCCTGTTGAATAATCGTAAAGTAGGCCAAAAGCTTGAGCCCCATCCGGTGGCCGAAGGGGAACGTCCCGACGGGCCGGCCCTTACGATTTCCACGGATTGCATGAGCGCCAACACCCCGAACACCCGTCTCGTATTCCTGGACCGGGACCATTGCATTCTTGCCTTCAACCTGCGTGTGATGGACTGGGCACGCCGTCCCGATGTGCCGCTGCTGGAACGCCTGCGCTACCTCAGCATCGTGTCGTCCAATCTGGACGAGTTTTTCGAGGTGCGGGTGGCGCCGCATTTGAATGCCCGAAAAACCAACGAACAGCGCGGTCTTTACACGACGCAGACCTACGGTGAGTTGTCGGAAAAGGTGCACGCCCTGGTGGCGGAGCAGTACGCGATCTACAACGACGAGCTGCTGCCCTTGCTGGAGAAAAAGGGCATCAAGCTGGTCGCGCACGGCGAGCGCAACCAGCGCCAGCGGCGTTGGGTCAAAGACTTCTTCACCCGCGAGGTGCAGCCCATGTTGCTGCCGGTGGGGCTGGACCCGGCACACCCGTTTCCGCAGGTGGCGAACAAATCGCTGAATTTCATTGTTCGCCTCAAAGGCAAGGACGCTTTCGGGCGCGAGAACGAAATCGCCATCGTGAAGATCCCGCGCATACTGCCGCGCTTTTTTCGCATGCCGCCGATCAAGGGCTCCAAGCAGGCGCACTTTGTTTCCATCTCCAGCCTGATCCGGTCGCACATGACCGACCTGTTTCCGGGCCGTCAGGTCACCGAGTTTTCGCAGTTCCGGGTCACCCGGCATTCCGATCTGGCGGTGGACGAAGAAGAGGTGAAAAACCTGCGCACCGCCTTGCGCAAAGGTTTGCAGCAGCGCCACTACGGCGAGGCCTTGCGGCTGGAAGTCTCCGGTGGCTGTTCGGAATTTCTGTCGGGCTTTCTGCGCGCACAGTTCGACCTGCCAGCGGAAGCCGTGTACCAGGTGGCTGGCCCGGTGAACCTGGTGCGCTTGAACCAGCTGATCGATAAAGTCGATGCACCCACGTTGCGCTTTGAGCGCTACAACGCTGGCTGGCCTTTGCAACTCACGCCGGGACAGTCGTTTTTTGAACGCCTGCAGCAGGGCGATGTCATCGTCCACCAGCCTTACGAGAGCTTCGACGCGGTGCTGGCCTTTCTGCGCGAGGCGGTGGAAGACCCCAACGTGCTGGCCATCAAGCAGACGATTTACCGCACCGGCGCCAAGTCGGAGCTGATGGATTTGCTGCGCGAAGCGGTGCGCCGGGGCAAGGAAGTGACGGCGGTGGTGGAGCTCAAGGCCCGCTTCGACGAAGAAGCCAACATCAACTACGCCGAGCGGCTGGAGTCGGTGGGCGCACAGGTGGTGTACGGCGTGGTGGGACTCAAGACCCACGCCAAGATGTTGCTCGTGACACGCCGCGAAAACGGCGAGCTGAAGCGCTATGCGCACATGTCCACGGGCAACTACAACCCCGGCACCGCCAAGCTCTACACCGACATCAACTACCTGACGGCGGACGATGCGCTCACCGCCGACCTGGAACAGATATTTCTGCACCTGGCGAGCCAGAACCGCCTGCCCAAACTCAACAAGGCCTTGATCGCCCCGTTCCACCTGCACAAGGTCATGCTGGAGAAAGTGGACGCTGCGGCGGCCAGCGCCAAGGCTGGGCAAGACGCACGCATCATCCTCAAGATGAACGCCTTGACCGACGAGCCCATGGCCAAAGCGCTGGCCCATGCCTCGCAGTGCGGCGTCAAGGTCGACATCATTGTGCGTGGCGCCTGTGTGTTGCCTGCAGGGGTGCCGGGTGTTACCGACAACGTCCATGTGCGTTCGGTGATCGGTCGCATGCTGGAGCATTCGCGGGTGTTCTATTTCCGCATCGACGGGCAGGACGAGCTCTGGCTCTCCAGTGCCGACTGGATGAACCGCAACATGTTCCGCCGCGTGGAACTGGCTTGGCCGGTGACCGACCCGGCACTGCGCAGCCGCATCATGGACGAGTGCCTGCTGGCCTCTTTGCACGACACCAAAGACGCCTGGCTGCTGCAGCCCGATGGCAATTACGTGCCCGCGTCGTCGCCCGCTGGCACACGCAGCAAAGCGCGCACCCCGTTGCATTCCGCACAATCGAGTTTGATGCTGCGCTACGGCAGCAAGGGCTGAACCGGGGCGAGGTGGGTGACATGGACCTGATCCTCTGGCGCCACGCAGAAGCCCAGGAGCACCCCGATCTGGTTCTGGGCCAGCAGGGCGATCCACTGGATCTGGCGCGCCGCCTCACGCCCCGGGGTGAAAAGCAGGCCGCGCGCATGGCTGCCTGGCTCGACCGGCAATTGCCCGAGAGCGCCCGCATTTTTGCCAGCCCGGCCCAGCGCGCCGAACAAACGGCGCTGGCCCTGGGGCGCAAGTTCAAGCTGCGCGACGAACTGGTGCCTGGGGGCGACCCGCTGGCTTTGCTGGAACTGGTGCAATGGCCACACGCCAAATCACCCACGGTGGTGGTGGGCCACCAACCCACGCTGGGTCGGGTGATTGCGCGCTTGCTGGGCCTGTCCGAAGAGGACTGCTCGGTCAAGAAGGGTGCCCTGTGGTGGGTGCGCTACCGCGAACGCGAGGGCCGCCCGTCCCAAACGGTGGTGGTCACCGTTCAGACACCCGAATTTATTTAGGGCCCGCTGCGGGCCTGGGAAAGCAGTGCGATCAGGCCTTGGCCGCCGGGCTCGTTGTCGTGGTGCGGGGGGCTGGCCGCTTGCGGGCCACAGCCTTTTTGGCTGGCGCGCTGGGAGCTGCGGCAGGCTTCTTGGCCGCAGGTGCTCGTTTGCGTGCGGTGGTGGCGGTCTTCACCACTTTGGCCGCTGGCTTGGCAGATGGCTTGGTGGTGGTGCTTGCACGGGGCTTGGCGCTGCTGACGGGCTTGCTCTTCACCGGTGTGGTGGTGGCCGCATGGGGGCGGCCGGTCTTCAGCGTGGGCACCGAGGCCAACACGCTCTTGAACCCGCTGTCGCTCAGTGCAAGCAAGGCCTTGAGGCCGGCGCGCAGCAGTTCGCTTTTCTTGACCGCCGTGCCCATGGCCATGGCACGGGTCTTGAGCTCGTCGATGGCCGCGAACTCGTTTTTGGGGATGGTGAAGCTGTCGCGAACCAGTTTGGGTTTCTTGGCGACTTTCTTGCTGCTGGGGTTGGACATAGGGGCTCCGTCGAGGGTTGAAAATGGAGCGCAGTATAAACGGTTTATACCGTTTATACATTTATGTCGGCACGGTGACAAAGCCGTGACGGCCGTGACAGCCGAGCGGGCGCTCGGTGTTTTCAGCGGATGTCGACGCTGAATTTCCAGGCCGATTTCTGCCACGCCAGTACTTCTTCGCTCAGCAACCAGGCCGACTGGGGGTAGCGCTTGGCCCAGCCCGGGTTGGTGACGAGTTTGAAGGCGCGGGCTTTGTAGCTCAGCTTGACCGATTCGTGCTCGGGCAATTGGCGCGCATGGCACAGCAAGACCGCCAGGCGCAGACTCATGAGTTGTTTGGCGAACAACTCGTCTTCCAGCTCAAGTTCCAGCTTGCGCAGCTTGCCGCGCTGGCCCAGCACCAGGCGGCTCATGCGCAGCAGTTCCGGCAGAGAAAAGCCCGGCGCGTCCACATTGCCCAGGATGTAGGCGCCGTGGTGGTGCGAGCGGTCGTGCGAGATGTGTGTGCCGATCTCGTGCAGGCGCGAAGCCCAGGCGAGCTTCTGCGAATAGCGTTCGTTCTGGGCATCGAGCGCCGCGACCTGCGTGAACAAGGCGGTGCTCACCGCGCCCACACGCTGCGCCTGGTTCGGGTCGATCGAGAAGCGCGTGCTGAGCCAGCGCACCGTGCGTTCGCGCACGTCGGTGCCATCGGTTTCCCGGTCCATCAAATCGTAGATGGCGCCGTGGCGCAAAGCGCCTTGCGCGGGAATCATCTGCTGGATGTCGAACAGGTCGAAGATCGCACGCAGCACACTCACCCCGCCACCGATCACCGCACGGCGGTCGTCCTTCAGGCCATCCAGTTTCAACTGCTCGACACTGCCGGCCTTGATGAGTTTCTCCAGCAGCCAGTCCAGGCCGCTGCGTGTGATCAGGCCCGACGCCCATCCGTTGGCGGACAGCATATCGGCCACCGCACCCACGGTGCCCGACGAGCCATAGGCCACGGTCCATTCCGACGGCGGAAAGGTATCGAGCGCTTCGTCCAGCACGGCTTTGGCCGCGATTTCGGCGGTTTTGAAAGCGGCGGCATTGAACACGCCTTTGGGGAAGTAGCGGCTCGACCAGGCCACGCTGCCCAGCCGGTACGACTCCATCTTGTGGGGTGTGTATGCCTCGCCCAGAATCATTTCGGTGGAGCGCCCGCCAATGTCCACCACCAGGCGTTTTTCGTCCGATTGCGGCAGCAGGTGCGAAACGCCCTGGTAAATCAGCCGGGCTTCTTCGTGGCCGGACACCACTTCAATGGCGAAGCCCAATACCTCCTGGGCCTGGCGCAGAAACTGGTCGCGGTTCTTCGCCTCGCGCAGGGTCTGGGTGGCCACGGCGCGCACCTGCGTCTTTTTGAAGCCGTGCAAACGTTCGGCAAAACGGGCCAAGCATTCCCAGCCACGCTCCATGGCGGCCTGGCTGAGGTTTTTGTTTTCGTCCAGGCCCGCTCCTTGGCGGACGGTTTCTTTCAGGTATTCAATGCGCTCGATATGTCCCGAGTGGTAGCGACCAATTTCCAGGCGAAAGCTGTTGGAGCCGAGATCGATCGCGGCCAGAAGGGTTCCGTTTTGCATGCGTGAGAGACTGACGGTTGGGAGAGCGGGCGAGAGCCGGTCGGATGAGCGTAAGCCCGAATTGTGACGCATAGGCTTTTGCCCCCTGTGTGGTCCGGCCATGCGGTGCTGGGCAGGCGAACGTGGCGGCCCAAGAATCGCTTGGTTTTCGTGCTTGGCACTCGTATACTGTAAATATGAACAGTATTTTGCTGCCCCATGTCCACGCCTCAACCCGCGTTCTGGGCCAGGCTCCGACGGATCAGGCCCGAGCGGCTGCACATGCTCGGCGCTGAACTCCCGTACCCCACCGTGCCTATCCACGCCATCAAGGGCCGGGGTGTGGCGCACCGCGAGCCGCACCGTTTTGAGCCGGATACGCGCGCGTGTTTTGACGACGGCTGGGGTTCGCTGGAGCAGCAGGCACAGGCCGGCGAAGAAGCCGCCGCGCCCGCCACCGAAGTGCGATGGGAAGACGCCAAAAGCGTCATCACCCGCAACAGTTCGCCCGACATCGGTTTCTCGCTCGGCCTCAATCCCTACCGGGGCTGCGAACACGGTTGCATTTACTGTTATGCGCGGCCCAGCCACAGCTACCTGAATCTGTCGCCAGGGCTGGACTTTGAGACCCGCATCATCGCCAAACGCAACATCGCCGAGGTGTTGCGAACCGAGCTGCTGCAGCCGAGCTACAAGCCCGACCTGATCGCCATCGGCACGGTGACCGATGCCTACCAACCCATAGAACGCGAATGGCGCCTGACGCGTGCGGTGCTCGAAGTACTGTCCTTGGCCAGGCACCCGCAGGCCATCGTCACCAAGGGCAGCGGCGTGGAGCGCGATATGGACCTGTTGGCACCCATGGCGGCGCAGGGCTTGGCCGTGGTCTACGTGACCATCACCACGCTGGATGCCCAACTGGCGCGCATTCTGGAACCCCGGGCCGCCGCCCCGCACCGCCGGTTGCGCACCATACGCACCCTGGTGGAAGCGGGCATTCCGGTGGGGGTGAGCGTGTCGCCGCAGATTCCCTTCATCAACGACGACATGGAGCAGGTGCTGCAAGCCGCGCACGAAGCCGGTGCCCGTCACGCCTTTTACCAGGTGCTGCGTCTGCCCTGGGAGTTGAGTGCCATGTTCCGCCTGTGGCTGGAGCAGCACTACCCGGACCGCGCCGCGCGCGTCATGGCGCGGGTGCAAGACATGCGCGGTGGCAAGGACTACGACGCCGACTTCGCCACGCGCATGAAAGGCCAGGGCATCTGGGCCGATCTGATTCGGCAGCGCTTTCACAAGGCGTGCCAACGGCTGGCGCTGAACACGACCCGCATACCGCTGGATGCCTCGCAGTTCCGGCCCGGTTTGCTGGCTGGACAGTCCGAGCTGTTCTGAGTGCTGCCCGCCTGGCGCGGGTTTGGGCCTTCAGCGGAGCGCGACGTCGCCCGTCGGCTCAGGTTTTCAGCAGAGCCAGCACATCGGCGCGCCAATGCTGCAGCGCCTCAAAATAGCCTTCCCACACGCAACCATTGCAGCCGCGTTCGCAGCAACTGGTGGGTTCGGGCGGGGGTGGGCGCAGTGCGGCGTCCAGATCGGCGATGCCCTTGCGCTGGGCCAGTCCGCGCAGATGTGCCACCAGGGCACGCGCCGTGGCCAGGTCGGCTAGCGGCACGCGGTCCACGTCGTGGCGCACAAAGCGGGGCTGTGTTTGGCCTTCGAATGTGCCGGTTTCGTTGAACATGGACGCCGGGCGCACCCACAGGCCAAAGCCGCCGTACAAGGCGCGGTACAGCGTCATGCCGCCCAGGGTTTCGCTGCAGCGCACGGTGTCCAGCACCTCGTACCAGCCGCCTTTGTAATGGCGGTACAGGCCGGGTGGGGTGGCGTTGAGCGGCGGCAGGTCGTGGTCGGTGGGGGCGGCGGTAGCGGTCATGGCGGGAGCATTGTGTGCCCCCCAAGTGTGCCAAAGCCGCCAGCCGGTGCCCCAAGTCCCGGCGCCGCCTGCGCTCAGGCCGTGAGCCGCTCCTTGAAAAAGGCCATGGTGCGACCCCAGGACAAGGCCGCCGCTGCCGCATCAAAACGCGGCGTGGTGTCGTTGTTGAAACCGTGTTGTGTGCCGGCGTACTGGTGGGCCGTGTACCGCGCACCGGCGCTCTTGAGGGCCGCTTCGTAGGCCGGCCAAGCGTTGTTGATGCGGTCGTCGGTCCCGGCGAAATGGATCAGCAGCGGCGCCTTGACTTGGGCCGCATCTTCCGCTGCCGGATGGTTGCCGTAGTACGGAACCGCTGCCCGCAGTTCGGGCATTTGAGTCGCCAGTGTGTGGGCCACACCGCCGCCATAACAAAAGCCCACCACGCCCACGCGGCCGGTGCTGTCAGGCCGGGCCATCAGCGCCTGGGCCGACGCCAGCATGTCTTGCCGCGTCTT
>NZ_JBFJMY010000118.1:0-11052 GCF_041633695.1 Hydrogenophaga sp. | reverse complement strand
GACGACGCCAACACCGAGCGCTACGCCAAACTGGTGACCAACATGAGCCAGCAGGGCACCCAGTTCCTGTTCATCAGCCACAACAAGATCGCCATGGAAATGGCCAAACAATTGATCGGGGTGACCATGCAGGAGCAGGGCGTTTCGCGTATCGTGGCGGTGGACATGGAGTCCGCCGCCAGCATGGTGGAGTCCGCCTGAGCGTCCCGGCCCGCGCCCCAACCCGAGCAGCACTTTCGTTATGAGCACACTGCAACTCAGTCTGGCCATCATCGGCGGCCTCGTCCTGGCCGGTGTGGTGGCCTACAACGCCTGGATCACCCGCAACAGCGTGCCGCGCACCCCCCGCGAGCGGCACAGCGCGGACGAGGCTGCGCAGTCGCCAGCGTCCGATACAGCCGAAGATGTGCCGCACCCGGCCGAGCTGGAACACCGGGGCGAACGCATAGAGCCGGTGTTGCACGATGCTTTTGAGGCCGTTTCCTTGCCCAGTGGCAGCGAAGAGCGGCCACACGCGCCCAGCGTGGTCCCGGTGACGCTGAACACCGTGGTGCACACGCCCGACAAGAAACCGGGGCTGGACGCGCTGATCGACGTCATCACCCCGCTGCTGTTGGACTCCCCGGTGTCGGGCGATGCCCTGATTGCAGCCCTGCCGGGCACGCGCCGGGTGGGCAGCAAACCGTTTGCGGTCGAAGGCGAAAACGCCGAGAGCGGCGATTGGGAAAGTCCACGCCCGGGTCAGCGCTACTCGGCCCTGCAGGCCGGGGTGCAACTGGCCAACCGCTCCGGCGCACTCAACGACATCGAGTTTTCGGAATACGTGGTGAAGGCCCAGGCCTATGCCGACGCGGTCGGTGCGGCGCCCGAATTCCCCGACATGCGCGCCGAAGTCGCCCGTGCCCGCGAGCTGGATGCTTTTGCCAGCGGACACGACGCCCAGCTTGGCTTTACCCTGCGTGCGCGCCGCGCCGCCTGGAGCCCGGGCTACGTCACCCAGAACGCCGCGCAAATCGGTTTTGTGGCCGGCTCCTTGCCCGGGCGCATGGTGCTCTCGGGCAGCCAAAGCGGTCAGGCACCGATCCTCAGCCTGTCCTACGACTCTCAGGCCGCCATGGCCGAAGACCCTGAAAAAAGCGCTTTGCGCGAATTCACGCTCTCGCTCGAGGTGACCCACGTGCCGCGCAGCGAACAGCCCTTTGTGCGCCTGCGCCAGGCCGCCGCCACCATGGCCCAGGCCATGGACGGTGTGGTGACCGACGACGCGGGCCAGCCGCTGTCGACCGAGACCATGGACCACATCGGCGCCGACCTGGAAGGCTTGTACGACGCGCTGGACAGCCGCGACCTGTCGGCGGGCTCGCCGCAGGCGCGCAGACTTTTTTCCTGACCCCCGCGCCGCGCTTTCAGCGCGTCACCCCCTTTCAGGGGGCAACGCTGGCGGCCCGGCCAAGCCGGTTCCGCAGCGTTCTGAGCATGGTGCACTTCTCTCGTAGCGTGGTTTTCCTTCATGAGCAACCCTGACCTCTTCACCTCCGAGCCTTCGCCGGCAGAACGCGCCGCCGAATTGCGCGCCCAGCTGACCCACCACGCGCACCAGTACTACACGCTGGACGCGCCGGACATTCCGGACGCGGAGTACGACCGGCTGTTTCGCGAATTGCAGGCGCTGGAAGCGGCGCACCCCGAGCTGCTGACGCAGGACTCGCCCACGCAGCGTGTGGGCGGCGCGGTGCTGGCCGGTTTCACGCCGGTGCGGCACGCCGTGCCCATGTTGTCGATCAACACCGAGACCGACACCGAGCCCACCGGTGCGCGCAATTTCGACACCCGCGTGCGCCGCGCGCTGGGCCTCGGCGAAACCGATGCGCCGGTGGCCTACGTGGCCGAGCTCAAGTTCGATGGCCTGGCCATGAGCCTGCGCTACGAAGACGGCCTGCTGGTGCAGGCGGCCACCCGTGGCGACGGTGAAACGGGTGAGGACGTGACGCAGAACATCCGCACCATCCGGCAGATTCCCTTGCGCTTGCCGCAAGAAGCACCGCCCGTGCTCGAAGTGCGCGGCGAGGTTTATATGCGGCGCGACGACTTCGAAGCGCTCAACGACAAGCAGCGCGCCAAGATCGCCGCCGGTGCCAAGGGCGAAAAAACCTTCGTCAACCCGCGCAACGCCGCCGCTGGGGCCGTGCGCCAACTCGACTCCGGCATCGCCGCTCAGCGCCCCTTGAGCTTTTTCGCCTATGGCCTGGGTGAGCTCACGCCGCCCGAGCAGGGCGGGCCGGCCTTCGATACCCACTACGCCATGCTGATGCAGCTGAAAGCCTGGGGATTCCCGGTGGCCGAGCAAACCGCGCTGGCCCGTGGCGCCGACGAACTGGTGGCCTTCCACCAGCGCATCGGCGCCAGCCGCGACCAGCTGCCCTACGACATCGACGGCGTGGTCTACAAGGTCAATGCGCTCGCGCTGCAAAAACAGCTGGGTTTTGTCAGCCGCGAACCTCGCTGGGCGGTGGCCCACTAATACCCGGCGCAGGAGCAGCTCACCACGGTGCTGGGCATCGACGTGCAAGTGGGCCGCACCGGCAAACTCACGCCGGTGGCCAAGCTGGCGCCGGTGTTCGTGGGCGGCGTGACGGTGACCAACGCCACCTTGCACAACGAAATGGAGGCGCGCCGCAAAGACGTGCGCGTGGGCGATACGGTGATCGTGCGCCGTGCGGGCGACGTGATCCCGGAAGTGGTTTCGGTGCTGTTGCCGCCCGTTCAGCCTGAGCTTGTCGAAGGTGACCCCCAGGAGGAGCTTCGACAGGCTCAGCCCGAACGGGGACCTGTCTTCACCATGCCCACGCACTGCCCGGTGTGCGGCAGCACGGCGGTGCGGGAAGAGGGCGAGGTCGACCACCGCTGCACCGGTGGCCTTTTCTGCAGCGCCCAGCGCAAGCAGGCCATCCTGCATTTTGCGCAACGACGCGCGGTCGAAGTCGAAGGTCTGGGCGACAAGCTGGTGGAACAACTGGTGGACGCTGGCGTGGTCAAAACCTTGCCCGATCTCTACCGCCTGGGCTTGTCGGCGCTGGTGCAACTGGAGCGCATGGCCGAAAAATCGGCGCAAAACATCGTCGATGCACTGGAAAAATCCAAACAGACCACGCTGCCGCGTTTTCTGTTCGGCCTGGGCATACGCCACGTCGGCGAGGCCACGGCCAAGGATCTGGCGCGGCATTTTGGCCAACTCGACCGCATCATGGACGCTTCGGTCGAACAACTGCTGGAGGTCAACGACGTCGGCCCGGTGGTGGCACAAAGCCTGCGCACGTTTTTCGACCAGCCGCACAACCGCGAAGTGGTGGAGCAACTGCGCGCCTGCGGCCTGCGCTGGGAAGAGGGCGAGCCCGCTGCTCGCGCGCCCAAGCCACTGGCCGGCAAGACCCTGGTCATCACCGGCACCTTGCCCACGCTCAGCCGCGACCAGGCCAAGGACTTGCTGGAAGCCGCCGGGGCCAAGGTGGCCGGTTCGGTCAGCAAGAAGACCGATTGGCTGGTGGCCGGTGCCGAAGCCGGCAGCAAACTGGCCAAGGCACAAGAGCTGGGCGTAGCCGTGCTCGACGAAGCGGGCATGCAGGCCTTGCTGGCATCGTTCACGGCGCCCACCTGACCCGTATCTGGCCCACCCCAGGGCGCTGAGCCCGGCGCGGTGCTACGCCGGGCCGGGAGGCGGCACGCCCGGGCCTTGCTGCACAAGGTTTTCGCGTGCACAACAGCTTTTCTTGAGCGCTGTGTAAGAAAGCCGCCGCGCTGGCGACAGATGCCCAGAACGGTCGATGGCGACCGGTCAGCCAAGACAACGACAAGGGGAATGGCATGCCGAACCACCAACGCCGGGTTTTGTTGGGCGCTTCACTGGTCTTGCTGCTGGGCACGAACACCGCTTGGGCAGCAGACGCGCCGGTGTACACCGGACTTTTCAACCGCACGGCCGTTGGCGGTTACGACCCGGTGGCCTATTTCACCGAGAACAAGCCGGTCAAGGGCAGCGCGGACTTCAGCCTGGACTACAAGGGCGTGCAGTGGCGCTTCGCCAGCGCCGCCAACCGCGACCGCTTCCGCGCCAACCCAGAGATGTATGCGCCCCAGTACGGCGGGTATTGCGCCTGGGCCGTGGCCCAGGGATCGACCGCTTCCGGCGACCCGCTGCGCTGGAAAATCGTGGACCAGAAGCTGTATCTGAACTACGACGAAGACGTGCAGCGCAAGTGGGAGAAAGACATTCCTGGCTTCATACAGGCGGCGGACAAGAACTGGCCGCAAGTGCTGGGCAAGTGAGGACCTCGCCATGAAACAGAACCCGATTCAAAAATGGTTGCCGGTGGCGCTGGCCTTGTTCATCGCCTTCGTTTTCATCCAGTCCTTGTTCTTCAAGTTCACCGACTCGCCCGAGACGCAATACATCTTCGGCACGCTGGACCAATGGGGCGCCAGCCTGGGCTTTCCCGGCCTGTTCGCGCACACGGGCATCTTCAGCCAGTACGTGGTCGGCAGTGCTGAATTGGCGGCTTCGGTGCTGTTGCTGGTCGGGCTGGTGACGCGCCTGGCGCTGGTGCAAGCCGGGGGCGCCGTGTTGGCGCTGGCGGTGATCAGCGGCGCCATCTTCTTCCATCTGTTCACGCCGCTGGGCGTTGAGGTGCGCAACGCCGATGGCTCGCTGGACGGGGGTGAGTTGTTCGGGCTTGCCTGCGGCGTCTGGGTGAGCGCTGCGCTCATGCTGTGGTTGTTGCGCCACCGTGTTTTGGCCGCTTTGGGTGGCTCGGGCGGGCGGGCCTTTTCATGATGGAGGCTTGGCCGGTGTGTACCACCCAGCCGCCACAGGACACACGCCCATGAGCGCCGATTTTCAGCAACTCTGGTCGCTCTGGCAGAACGCGCTCGATGGCATGGCCCAGCCGTGGGTGATCGGCTTGGTATTGGCCTTGACCACCTTGTTGCTGGAAGACGTGGCCATTGCAGCCGGTGTGGCGGTGGCCACGCACGGCGCCTTGTCCTGGGAATGGGCCTTTGCGGCGGTGGCCGGTGGCATTGCCTTGGGCGACCTCGGGCTGTACGGCCTGGGACTGGCGGCGAACCGCGTGCCCGGCCTGCGGCGCCGGTACATCGAAGGCCGCGATCTGGCGGCCTCCCAAGTCTTGCGCCAGCAGTTGCCGGGCGCGGTGTTGCTGGCCCGCGTGGTGCCGGGCTTGCGTTTGCTCACCTACACCGTTTGCGGTTTTCTGCGCATGCCTTGGTGGTCGTTTGTGGCCTGGGTGCTTTTGGCTGTCGCACTCTGGACGGCGGGCCTGTTCTGGTTCAGCTCGGCCTTGGGCGCGGTGATCGCCGAGCACCTGAACGTGCCCATTGCGCTCGCGGTGGCCTTTCCGGTGACGGCGCTGGCCCTGTGTTTTCCGCTGTTTCGCTGGTTCCGGCGGGCGCGTCTCAAGGCGGCTTCATGAACGCCCGCGCCGAACCCATGGCCGTGCGCCAACCCCGCCCGCACCAGGGTATGCCGCCACTGGACCAAGCGGGCGCGCCGCTGAGCTTTTTCGAGTTCTGGCCCATGTGGGCGTTTTACCCACCGGTGCTTTTGTACGCGCTCTGGCTCATGCTGCGCTACCGGGGCATCTTGCTGCCCACCGTGGCCAACCCCTCGTTTCCTGGCGGCGGATTTTTTGGCGAATCCAAGGCGGAGATTCTGGATCTGGTGGTCAAGCACGCCCCCGAATGGGTGGCGCCGTTTGTGGTGGTGGACCGCCCGACACTGGACCCGGACGACACAGCTGCGAACACCGCGCTGGACCAGCTCACTTGGGATGCGCTGGTGCGGATCGAACAGGCAGGTTTTTCGCTGCCCGTGGTGGCCAAGCCCGACCTGGGCTGCCGTGGCGCCGGTGTGCAACTGGTTCGCACGCCCGAGGCCTTGCGGCGCTATTTGTGGGCGTTTCCCGCCGGTGCGCGCCTGCTGTTGCAGCAACTGGTGCCGCACGAAGGCGAGGCCGGTATCTTTTATTGCCGCCACCCGGGCCAGGCCAAAGGCCGCATCATTTCGATCACGCTGAAATATTTTCCTTATGTGCATGGCGACGGTCGGCGCACTTTGCGCGAGCTGATTCTGGACGACCCGCGCGCGGGCAAGCTGCCCCACCTGTATCTGCACCGACACGCCGAACGGCTCGCCACCGTGCCCGCTGCGGGCGAAGCCATACGCCTGGCCTTTGCCGGCAGCCACAGCCGTGGCGCCATTTTCCGCAACGGCACCAACCTGGTGACCCCGGCCATGGAAGCGCGCTTCGACGCCATTGCGCAAAGCCTGCCGGAGTTCTACTTCGGTCGCTTCGACATCCGCTTTGAAGACTTCGCCGATGTGCAGGCCGGGCACGGCTTCACCATGGTCGAAGCCAATGGCGCCGGCGCCGAAAGCACGCACATCTGGGACCGCAACACCAGCCTCTTCACCGCCTGGACCGACCTCATGCGCCAGTACCGCTTGCTGTTCCAGATTGGCCGCGCCAACCGCGACCGCGGCTTCAAGCCCCTGGGTCTGGCGGAATTTCGCCGCTGGCACCGGCGCGAAAAAGAACTCACGCCTTTGTACCCCGCCACCGACTGAACGCCATGCCGACCCCGAACACCCAGACCCAAGCCCTGTGGCAGTACAACCGCGCCTTGTTGACCCAGGCCATGGAGACCGTGCAACGCCTGCAAGCGCAGGCCCGGCCCGGTTTCGATTACGCCCGGGCGGTAGGGCCGCATTTGCGGCACATCATCGAGCACTACCAGGCGCTGCTGCGGGCGTTGCGGCCAGCGGCAAGGCGCTGCGTGGATTACGACGAGCGCGAGCGCGATCTGGAGGTGCAAAGCCGCAGCGAAGCGACCCTGCAAGCGCTGCGCCAGTTGATGGCCGAGATGGCCACGCAAGCCCAGAACCCCGACTGGCGCCTGGACTTGCCCTTGGAAACGCGGCTGCGCTCGGGCCCGGCGGGTGAGTTTGAAGTGGTGGTGCCCACCACACTCGGGCGCGAACTCTTGTTTCTCTCGTCCCACACGGTGCACCACTTTGCGCTGCTGGGCCATTACTGCAAGGCGGCGGGCGTCGATCTGGACCCCGACTTTGGCAAGGCACCGGCCACGGTGGCGTTTGAGCGCACGGTGGTCTGCGCCTGAGGCTTTTGAGCTGAGGGCTTTGGGTTTAGGTCAATGCCAGAGCGTCGGCGCCCGCTGCCATGCGCGTTGGGCTGCCAGGGTCGTTCGCTGCGCGCCACACCGCTTCGGCCACGTCGAGCGCGTGGGTAACTTCGGTCGATTTCCCCACATCTGCGAAAACACCTTGTGCAAAGGCGGCGTACGCGTCGGGAATGCCACCTTGCATCCGGGGTCGGGCATTTTCACCAAAACGGGTTTCTGGCGCCCTTCCGGGCAGCACGAGTTTCACCCTCACGTTGAAGGGCGCCAGTTCCAGCGCAAGAGACTCCGTGAAGGCGTTGACCGCAGCCTTGCTCGCTGTGTACACCGATAGCAGCGGCAGCGACTTCAAGGTCACGCTCGAGGTGACGTTCACGATCACACCCGCCTGGCGTTGCCTGAACTGGGGCAGCAAGGCTTGGGTCATCGCGATGGTGCCCAGGGTGTTGGTCTCGAAAACCTCGCGGGCGGTTGCCATCGAAGTGCCTTCCAGAGCACCCAGTACGCCAATGCCGGCGTTGTTGACCAGGACATCGATCGGCCCTGCGGCCTGCACCGCCTGCCGGATACTGATCGCGTCGGTGACGTCGAGGGCAAGCACGCGAAGATGTTCGGACGCCGGCAGCACATCCTCGCGTGGCGTGCGCATCGTGGCAACGACCTTCCAATCGCGGTTCAAAAAATACAGAGCGGTTTCAAGGCCGAACCCGGACGAGCAGCCGGTGATCAAGACGGTTTTCATGGCATTCCTTTAAGTGATGGACAACACCGAGACTCTAGTTTTCAATGTCTGGACTTACTACAATACAAAGTCCATATTTCATTAGAAAAGGTCCGGCCATGGTCGATCCACTCGCGGAGGTGGTCACGCTCCTCCAGCCCCAGGCACTGTTCTCAAAGGTCGTCGTCGGCGCCGGTGCTTGGCGTGTGCGGCGTTCGGAGTTCGGGCAGCCGTTCTATTGCGTGGTGCTTGAGGGGACCTGCTGCCTGGCGGTCAACGGCCACGAGCCGATCCATCTCCAGCAGGGCGACTTTGTCCTGATCCCATCGGCGTATGGTTTTGCGATGACGAGCTTGGAACCGGCCCCGTCCGACGACGTCGATACCGTGCCCGTTGCGCGGCTCCATGGCGAGTTCAGGCTCGGTGTTCAGGACGGGTCAGCCGACGTTTTGTTGCTGGTGGGCCACTGCGTCTTTGGCTCACCAGACGCGGCCTTGCTGGTTTCGCTGCTTCCGCAACTGGTGCATGTTCGAGGGGAGCAGCGGCTGGCCACCCTGGTGCAACTCGTCGGCGATGAATCCCGAGCGCTGCGGCCCGCCCGCGATGTGATCCTGGCGCGCCTGCTCGAGGTTCTGTTCATCGAAGCGCTGCGCGCCAGTGCCGAGACGGCGGCGGCGCCCGGCCTCTTGCGTGGGCTTGCCGACGAGCGCCTCGCGGTCGCGATACGGCGCATGCACGAAAGCCTGGAACACCCCTGGACGGTTGCACAACTCGCGAAAGAGGCGGCTCTGTCCCGCTCCACATTTTTCGAGCGCTTCAGCCGTGCCGTGGGCGTGGCCCCCATGGCGTACTTGCTGGCTTGGCGCATGGCAACGGCCAAGCGGCTGCTGCGGCGCAGAGAAGGCGGGGTTGCCGAAGTGGCCGAGCGCGTCGGTTACGGCTCCGCCAGTGCGTTCAGCGTTGCATTCGCCCGCCACGTGGGACAACCGCCAGCACGCTATGCGCGGGCGCCCATGGTGGCACAACAGCCGTAGCGTTTGACGAGCAGGCTCAGCCGATACCGAAGCGCTTGCGGCGTTGTGCCATCTGCGGCGACTGCAAGTCCATCAGGGTCAGAAAGTCGATGGTCTTGAACGCCCGGTCTATGGCCGGGGGGCCACAAATCCAAGCACCCAAAGCCAGATAGGCCGATAACAATTTGGGCAGCTTGGTGGGCGCACCCATCGGCACCGGCCCGGCTGCGCAGGCGCAATGGGCCAGCGGCGTGGTGCGCAAGCCCTCAGGGGCGAGTTGGGGCAGCAAGGTCTGGTAGGCCTGCCAGCCGGTCGCGGGGTCTTGCGAGGTCAGCGAGCTGCAGCCCAGCAGGTAGCGCGTGCCGGTATCGGTGGCGTGCTGCGCTATGCCTTTCCAGAGCAGGCTCAGAACAGCGAAATGGCGGTGCTCGGCATGGATGCAGGCGCGGCCCAGTTCCAGCACCAGTGGGCGCAGCGCCTCGAACGGGGTGAAATCAAATTCCTGTTCGCAGTAGTAGCCACGGTGGGCGAGTGCCTGCGTACCGGTTTGCATGCGGTAGGTGCCCACCACCGCTTTCGACGGCAGGTGCTCCACCAGCAAGTGGGTACAAACCGGGTCGAAGTGGTCGCTGTCCAGGCCGTTTTCGTACGAAGTGCTCAAACCTTCGCGCATTTCCAGGTTGAACACCGCGAAGCGCAGTTTTTGCGCCGCTCGCAGATCCGCTTCGGCTTGGGCCCAGCGCAAGCGGTAGACCGAAGCGTGTGGGTCGGCGATAGACTTCGGGCTGAAGCGCTGGAGCAGGTGCTGGAACATCGGTGTCTCCAATGGCGTTGGTTTCGCTCTTGGTCGCCCGCCGGCCCAAGTTCTTACAGCCGCAAGCCCTGTTTTCCGGGCTCAGCGCCTTCCCCGTTGCATCCAGTGCCCTGGCGCGCGGCCCCTTGTCCAACCACAGAAACCCGATATGAGCATCCACACCATTCTGAAGATGGGCGACCCACGGCTGTTGCGCCAGGCCCGTCCCGTCACCGCCTTCGACACCCCGGAACTGCACCAACTGGTGGCCGACATGCGCGAGACCATGGCGGCGGTCAATGGCGCCGGGCTGGCCGCGCCACAAATCGGCGTGGATCTGCAAGTGGTGATTTTTGGCAGCGGAGCCGTCAATCCGCGCTACCCACAGGCCTTGCCGGTGCCGCCCACGGTGCTGATCAACCCGGTGGTCACAGCGCTTTCGGCGCAGGAAGAGGAGGGCTGGGAGGGCTGTCTCTCGGTGCCTGGCATGCGTGGCGTGGTGCCGCGTTGGCAAACCGTGCGCTACCAGGGTTTTGACCCCATGGGACAGCCCATCGACCGCGAAGCCGATGGATTTCACGCGCGCGTGGTGCAGCACGAGTGCGACCACCTGCTGGGCGTGCTTTACCCCATGCGCATGCGCGACTTCAGCCGCTTTGGGTTCACCGAGGTGTTGTTCCCGGAGTTGGACGCGCTGGAAGACGATTGATCTATTTTTTTATCCGGTGTAGGTCGATTGGCAACAATCCGATACGTCGTTGAAATAGATTGAAATATTCGGACCACAGAAACCATTAGAGTGGGCTCCGGATAAATAACCGCACAGGAGAGGACCTGTTTCATGACCAGAACGATAGCCATCGTGGCCATGGCCGCATTGCTGAGCGCGTGCAGCGTGACCCGCCCGCCGACACAGGTGGCGGCCGCCGTGCCTGCGGCTTGGTATGCGCCGCCGCTGCCGCACCAGGGCAGCAGCCAGAATCTGGCGCAGTGGTGGGCACGCTTTGACGACCCGGTGCTGACCGACTGGATAGAGCGCGCACAGATCCAGAGCGCAAGTATTGCGTCGGCCCGTGCACAAGTGTTTGCGGCGCGGGCCAACCGCATCGCCGCTGCTTCGGGGGCCGGTCCGCAGGCAGCGCTGGTGGCCGGTGCGAGCCGGGGCCGATCCACGAATCTGCAAGCCCCCGCGACCAGCCTGAACGCGGGGGCACAAATGTCCTGGGAGCTGGACCTGTGGGGTGCTGCCGATGCCAGTGTGGGGCGTGCGCAGGCGCAACAAGAGGCGGCCAGCGCAGGCTGGCACGAGGCCCGGG
>NZ_JBFJMY010000117.1:0-11099 GCF_041633695.1 Hydrogenophaga sp. | reverse complement strand
TCCGGTTGAGCAACAACACCAGGCGGCCGTACACATCGATCAGCGCCACGTTGCGGGCACTTTCGGTGGCCAGGCGTGCCCTGCGGATCACTCGGGCCAGCAATTCCAGCGCGAATTCGGGTTGTTCAGCGATGTAGGCCAGCAGGGTTTCGCGCCCAACGACGCTGCAAGTACTGGCCTCGACCGCTTCCACATGCGCCGAACGCGGCCCACCGTCGAGCGACATTTCGCCCACGTACTCCAGCGGGCCATAACTGCCCAGCGTCAGTTCCTTGCCGTTCTCGTCGGTCAAAAAAGCGCGCAGGCGTCCCTGCAAGACGATGTAGAGGGTGTCGCCGCTTTCACCTTCCTGTATCAACAGTGTGCCGCGACGGTAACGGCGCGGAACACCCAGCGCCGCGAGTGCTTCGATGTGATGGGGATGGGGTTGGTCTGTCAGGTGTTTTCGCGCAGGCATCCAAATTCACGGGTGTACATACTCCGTGGGATTGTGCGCCAAGGGGGTGATCACGCGCAAGGCCGGGACCATGGGTGGCAGGCTGTGCACGCGCTCCAGCAGGCGGCGGATGCTGGAGCAGCCGGTTTTTTCGCGCAGCGCCTTGATCTGGCTGCGCACAGTGGATTGCGCCACGCCATGCTCGGTGGCGATGTCGGGAATGGACAAGCCGCGGCACAAGCCCATGAGCACCGCTTCTTCGCTGGGACTGAGGCATTTCGCGCGGGCAAACATGCCCACGGCCAGGTTGTCGCTGGCACGTTGCCGCGAGAGCAGCACCAGCACCGTGGGGGAATCGGTTTCCAGCGGATGACTCAAGGGTATGAAAGCCATGGGCAACTCGCGGTCCGACGAGCCCAGCATCAAAAGCTTGCGCTGGCCTCTGCAACACAGATCCAGCGCCTGCTGGATCTGCCCGGAATACGCGGTGGTGCGCCCCATCAAGGTATTGCCATGCGAGACCAGCACCCGGCCGCTAGCCAGTTCGTGGCGGGCCAGGTGGTTCAGGTGCAGGATCTGGCCCTGCGCATCGAGCACCAGCATGCCGTAATCGATCTCGTCCAGCACCCGCAGGATGTGGGCCGAAGTGGGTACGTCCAGCACGGCGGTGGTGGTGCTGGTGCTGAACGGACTGTCGTTCCATGCAGTTGAGTGGGCCGGTTGCATCATGCTGATCTCCTGGTTGGGATGGGATCAGTCTAGGCAGTTCGGGTTACAGCGGCTGTATACAGGTGCCACGAATCCTGTGATCTATTTACATGCGGTGGAGCGCCTTCGCCGCCATGTGGACCGGCCTTTTGGCTCAGGCGGCGAACGACTTCAGCGCCTGCTGCCGGATCGCGGAGAGTGTGGCCCGGGTGGTGATCACCTCGAGATCCAGCGTCACTTCGATCAGGGTACCACCGGGCGCGGCCAACGCGCGCAGCAGCGCGGGCTCGAATTCGGCCGTGCTTGCAATGCGCTCGGCTGCGTAGCCATAAGCCTTGGCCAGGGCGCAAAAGTCGGGGTTGTTCAAGCTGGAGCCGCTGACATGCTCGGGGAACTCGCGTTCCTGGTGCATGCGTATGGTGCCGTAGCTGCCGTTGTTGAGCAGCAAGATGATGCTTTTGGCCCCATGTTGCACGGCGGTGGCCAGTTCTTGCCCGTTCATGAGGAAGTCACCATCGCCAGCGACGGTGAACACGGTGCGCCCGGTGAGGATGGACGCCGCAACCCCGGCCGGCACGCCATAGCCCATGGCGCCGTTGGTGGGCGCGAGCTGGGTTTTCAAGCCGCTGGCCAAGCCGGTGTAGCGGTAAAAGCGGTGCAACCACGAGGCGAAATTGCCCGCGCCGTTGGTGAGCACAGCGTCCGCCGGCAAATGCTGTTGCAGCAACTGCATGACCACCGGCATGTCGATGCCGCCGGGCAACTCGATGCCGCCGTTGGCCGTATCGGTATTGGCCAGGTAATCGGCATGGCAGTCTTGCGTCCACTGACTCCAGGCAACGGCGGTCGGTGCGGCCAATACCTCCAGGCTGCGCGCGGCCGCGTTCATGGTGGCGCAGATCGCCAGCGTCGGCTGGTACACGCGGTGCAGTTCTTCGGCACTGGCGTGGATATGCACCAATTTCTGCTGGGGCACTGGCGCTTCGATCAGCTCGTAGCCCGGGTTGGTGGCCTCGCCCAGGCGCGGCCCGATCGCAATCAGCAAATCGCTCTGGCGGATGCGTGCCGCCAGCGCCGGGTTGATGCCCAGTCCCACATCGCCCGCATACAGCGGGTGGTGGTTGTCGAAGGTGTCCTGGAAGCGAAACGCATTGCTCACGGGCAACTGCCAGCTCTCGGCAAAGCGTTGCAGGGCCGCCGCCGCCTGAGCGGTCCAGCCTCCTCCGCCGGCGATCACCAGGGGGCGTTGCGCCTGCAATAGCAGTTGGCGCAAATCCCGCAAGGCGCCTGGATCGCTCCAGGCTTGCACCGGCTCGACCCGGGGCAGTGGCACGGTATCCACCACCTGGGTCAGCATGTCTTCCGGCAAGACCAGCACCACCGGCCCGGGGCGGCCATTCATGGCGGTGGCGAAAGCGCGCGCCACGTATTCGGGAATGCGCCGCGCATCGTCGATGCGCTCCACCCGTTTGGCCATGCCCTTGGTACTGGGGCCGAAGAAGCTGGAAAAATCCACCTCCTGGAACGCTTCGCGGTCGCGCGCCTCGCTGGCCACATCGCCCACAAACAACACCATGGGGGTAGAGTCCTGAAACGCGGTGTGCACGCCAATGGAGGCGTTGGTGGCGCCCGGACCACGCGTCACAAAACACACACCGGGGCGCCCGGTCAGTTTGCCCTGCGCCTCGGCCATGAAAGCCGCCCCGCCCTCTTGCCGGTTGATCACGAAACGGATGCGGTCGGCGTGGGCATGAAACCCATCCAGCACCGCCAGGTAACTTTCGCCCGGCACACCAAAAGCGTGGGTCACGCCTTGGGCGATCAGGCATTCGACTAACAGGTGGCCGGCAAGCTGGGGCATGGGATTGACTTTATTAACTAGTTGGTGAATTATTGCGCTATGAGCACAACATCCACACCGATACCAGAAGAGCGTCTGCGGGACGCCGACCGTTCGCAAAACACCATCTTGCTCGCAGCCCGCGACGAGTTTTCCGAGCACGGCCTGGGCGGTGCGCGGGTGGACCGCATCGCGGCCCGCGCCGGCCTGAACAAGCGCTTGATCTATTACTACTTTTCCGACAAAGACACCCTGTTCCAGGCGGTGCTGGAACAAGTCTACCTGCACATTCGCGAAGAGGAGCGAAAACTCAACCTGCTGGGTCTTCCGCCCGCCACCGCCCTGCGCCGCCTGGTGGAGTTCACCTGGAACTACTACCTCGACCACCCCGAGTTCCTCACTCTGCTGAACAGCGCCAACCTGCACAAGGCGAGGCACCTGGCCGAGTCGCAGCGGGCGCGGGAAATGAACTCGCCGCTGATCGCCACCCTGGGCGAAATTCTGGAGCGCGGGCGCGCCGACGGCAGTTTCCGCGGCGGCATCGATCCACTGCAGCTCTATGTGTCGATCGCAGGCCTGTCCTACTTCTACCTCTCCAACAGCCACACCTTGTCGGCCATCTTCGGGCGCGACCTGATGACCCCCAAAGCGCACAGCGAGCGGCTGTCGCACATGAGCGAAGTCATCCTAGGGTATGTACTGATGAACTGAACGGTTTTGTTGCTTGACGCGGGGGCGGGTGATTCTTATTATTAACCAATCAGTTAATTACAACCCACTGGAGACAATTGATGAAAACCGTTCCCGCTCGCCACCTTCTCGTCACCGCCGTGCTCGCGGCAGCCTCGGTCAGCGCCATGGCCCAGTGGAAGCCCGACCGCCCCATCACCCTGATCGTGCCGTGGGCGCCAGGCGGCTCCACCGACCAGGTTTCGCGCGTTACCGCAGCCGAGCTGGAGAAGCACCTCGGCCAGAAAATCGTCATCATGAACCAGCCCGGTGCCTCGGGCTCGGTGGGCACCAAGAACGCCATGGCCGCACCAGCCGACGGCTACACCTGGACCGCCGGTGGTGCCAAGGACCTGGGCACCTACAAGGTGCTGGGCATGCTCGACACCTCGGCCAGCGACTGGAACCTGTACCTGAACGTGGCCCACATCGCCGTGGTCGGCGTCAACGCCGACACGCCCTACAAGACCATGCCCGAGTTGCTGGCCGCGATGAAGGCCAACCCAGGCGCGATCTCGGTGGCCACGGCTGGCGTCAATTCCAGCGGCCACTCGGCCATCGAGTCGATCGCACGCGCCGCGGGCGTGACCTACAAGCACGTGACCTACGACGGCGGTGCGCCTGCCGCCGTCGCAGCCGCCTCCGGTGAAACCCAGGTCACGACGCAGCTCGCGGCGGAACAGACCGACATGATCCGCGCCAAGAAAATCCGTCCGTTGGCGGTGGTGGGTGACAAGTCGATCGAAATCGAAGGTGTTGGCGTCATTCCACCGCTGTCGCAGTTCATCCCGGGCTTCAAAGACCCGATCAACTACTTCGGCATCTTCGTGCCCAAAGCCGCACCGCCCGAAGTGGCCGCCACACTCAACAAAATCTGGACCACCGAGATGGTCAAGAGCGAGGCGCTGAAGAAATACGCACAAGCGCGTGGCGCCATGTTCGCGCCGATGGCCGGTGACGAAGCGCAGAAGGCCGTGTTCCCGGCGATCCAGTCCTACGCATGGACGCAGCAAGCCGCCGGCAAGGCCAAGGTGTCGCCCGACACCGTGGGCATTCCCAAGCCCTGAGCGCCACGCCAGACGACGGAACACACACCATGACCGAAGGCGGAAAATCCGCCCGCTCCGACCTCTGGGGCGGAGCGGGATGGGCAGGCTTTGGCCTGTTGATCTTGGCGGAATCGTGGCGCATGGAGCGCTTCGAATCCATGGGCGCAGAGCTGTACACCATGCCGGGTTTTGTGCCCGGCATGCTCGGTGGCGTGGTCACGCTGCTCGGGCTGGTGCTGATGCTGCGCGGCTGGCAACGAGGCCTGGCGCAGCGGGACCACGAGGCCGCCGAGCCACTGATCAACCGCCGCATCGGCACCACCTTGCTGCTCACCTTGGTGTACGCCGGCTTGCTGATCGGACGTGCGCCGTTCTGGCTGGTGACGGCCGTTTTCGTGGCTTGCTTCGTGTGGCAGTTCAGCCCCGAGGACACGGCACGCACCCGCCGCCTGGCGGTGTCCATCGCGGCCGGCATTCTGACGTCCGCCGTGGTCACCCTCGTGTTCCAGTACGTGTTCCTGGTCCGCCTTCCATGAGTCAGCCCGAGTTCACCCCCCATGTTTGACGGACTTTTTCTTTTCGGCGAATCCATCGTCCGCTTCGGGACCCCCGAGACGATTGCCTACGCGTTGCTGGCCTCCCTGGTCGGCGTGATCATGGGCGCCCTGCCCGGCCTCACCGCCACGATGGCGCTGGCGCTCATGACGACGCTCACGCTCAAGCTGCAGCCCAGCCAGGCCTTGCTGATCCTGATTTGCACCTACGTGGGCTCGATCTATGGCGGCTCGCGCTCGGCCATCCTGCTCAACATCCCGGGCACACCGGCCTCTGCGGCCTCGTGTCTCGACGGCTACCAATTGGCCCGCCAGGGCATGGCGGGCCGTGCCATGGGCATTGCCACCACCGGTTCGGTCATGGGCACCTTCATCGGCATGTTCTTCCTCGCCGCGTTCACCCCCATCCTGGGTGGGTTGGCGCTGAAGTTCGGCGCCTACGAATTTTTCTGGCTCGCGCTGTTCGGCGTCGTCATCGCCGGCACGCTCACCGGCGACGATCCGCTCAAGGGCTGGATCGCCGGCATCGCGGGCCTGTTCATCGCCACCATCGGCCAGGAGCCGCAGTACGGCTTCGAACGCTTTGCCTGGGGCGTGCGCGATCTGGCCGGCGGCATCCAGCTGGTGCCGGCACTGGTCGGCGCCTTCGGCTTCGCCGAACTGCTCACCGCCATGCGCCAGCGCCAGATGCCGGTGAAAATCAGCGCCGTCGACACCGTGATCCCCAAGCTGCGCGACGTGTTGAAATACTGGCGCACCATCATCCGTTCGGGCCTGATCGGCACCGGCGTGGGCATTGTGCCGGGCGTGGGCGAAGACGTGGCGGCCTGGTCGTCCTATGCTGCGGCCAAGCGCGGGAGCAAAGAAAAAGAGCTGTTCGGCAAAGGCTCGGTCGAGGGTCTGATGGCCGCCGAAACCGGCGACAGCGCCTGCGTCCCCGGCGCCATGATCCCGGTGCTCACACTGGCGATTCCAGGCTCGGCACCGGCGGCTGTGCTCATGGCGGCCATGATCATCCACGGCATCAAGCCGGGTCCGCTGATCATGGTGGAGAACCCGTCTTTCGTGTACGACGTGGTGGCCATGATGCTGTTCGCCACCATCGGCATCCTGATCTATGGCCTGGTGCTCACCAAGGCGCTGGTCCAGGTGCTGCGCGTGCCGCAGCACCTCATCGTGCCGATCATCTTCGTGCTGTGCTCGGTCGGCAGCTTTGCCATCGCCGGGCGCTTGTTCGATGTGTACGTGATGCTGGCCTTTGGCCTGATCGGCTTCTTCTTGCGCCATTTCGGCTACCCCATGGCGCCGCTGGTCTTGGGTATCGTGCTGGGCGACCTGCTGGAGAAGAACCTGCGCCGCGCGCTGATCCTCTCCGATGGCGATCTTTCGCCCTTCTTCACACGCCCGATCGCCGGCACGGTGGCCGCGATGATCTTTGCCACCGTGGGCTGGAAACTCTGGAACCTGTACCTGCGCCCTGTCAGACGCGAGGCCACAACATGAAGCTCGCGCTGTGCAACGAGGTCTTGCGGCCCATGCCCCTGACCGAGCAGTGCGAAGCCGCTGCGCGCATGGGCTACGACGCACTGGAGGTCGCACCCTTCACACTGGCGGACGACCCGTTCGCGCTCGACGCCACCGCCGCACGCGAGCTGCGCGCCACCGCGCTGGCCCAGGGTTTGCGCATCTCCAGCCTGCACTGGCTGCTGGTGCAACCCGAAGGCCTGTCGCTGGTGACGGACGATGCCGCGCTGCGCCGCCGCACGCTCGATCTGCTGCGCCGTCTGATCGACTTCGCTGGCGCCTGTGAAGCAGGCGTGCTGGTGCACGGCTCGCCTCGGCAGCGTTCGCCAGCGCCAGGACAAAGCGTGGCCGACGCCTCCGCGCGGCTGGAAGCAGCGCTGGCCGAACTCGCGCCCCATGCCGCCGCCGCCGGGGTCGTCTACTGCCTCGAACCGCTCGGCCCATTTGAAACCCCGGTGATCAACACCGTGGCCCAAGCCGCCGCGCTGGTGGACCGCATCGGCTCGCCCGCGATCCGCACCATGCTCGACGTGAGCGCCGCCTCGCACAGCGAAAGCGCGCCGGTGCACGAAGTGCTGCGCCAGTTCCTGGCCAGCGGCCACATCGCGCACGTACAGGTCAACGACAAAAACCGCCGCGGCCCAGGCCAGGGCGAGACCGACCAAGGCCCGGTGCTGCAAGTGCTCAAAGACATGCATTACGACGGATGGGTGGCGGTGGAACCGTTTGAATACGTGCCCGATGGCCCAGGCTGCGCCCAGGCATCGGCCCAGCACATGCGCAAACTCTGGCGGGCTCTGCCATGAGCGGCGCGGTGAATTTGCGCATCCGCGAGGTGCAGCTGTTCCAGCGCCACGTCACCCTGCGCCTGCCCTTCCGTTTTGGTGCCGCCACCGTGACCCAATGCCCACAAGCCTTCGTGCGGGTGCGCGCCGAGGTGGGGGGCAAGCGGATCGAAGGCGCAAGCGCCGAGCTGATGGTGCCCAAGTGGTTCGACAAGTCGCCCGCACTGACCCACGAACAGAATTTCGAACAGCTGCGCGAATCGCTGCGCAACGCACGCGATGCCCTGCTGGCCAGCCCGGACCTGCTGAGCCCGCACGCGCATGCACAAGCCGCCGGTGAAACCGCCACCACCGTGTCGCTGGCGCGCGGCCTGCCGCGCCTGGCCGCGCAGTTCGGCCCGGCGCTGCTCGACAAGGCCGTGGCCGATGCGGCCCTGCGCGCAGCCGGACTCTCCTGGGTGGACGGCCTGCGCGCTGGCGCGCTGGGCGACCCCTGGAGCGCGCAGCTGCAACTGGTGCGCCCGGACCATGTGCGGTTGCGCCACACCGTGGGCCTGGCCGACCGCCTGACCGACGACGAGGCCGGTCCGCAACCGGACGACGGGCTTCCTTCGACCCTGGAGGCCGCGATACGGCGCTACGGCCTGACGCACTTCAAACTCAAACTGAGCGGTCAGATCGACGCCGACCTGGAACACCTCTCGCGCATCGCCACCGTGCTCGACGCGCAAGCGGGCGACTACCGCGTCACCCTGGATGGCAACGAAACCTTTGTCGACGCCGGCAGTCTGGGCGGGTTCTGGCGTGCCTTGAGCCAGGCGCCCGCGGCCCGTGGCCTGTTGCAACGCACCTTGTTGCTGGAGCAACCCATCGCCCGGCGCGTCGCACTGGAGCAATCGATCAGCGCACTCAAACTGCCGGTGCCGGTGATCCTGGACGAATCCGATGACCGCGACGATGTGCTGGAGCGTGGCTTGGCGCTGGGCTATCGCGGCATTTCCAGCAAGGCCTGCAAAGGCATCTACCGCTCGCTGCACAACGCCGTGCGCGTGGCACAGGAGCCCGATCGTCTTGTGCTCTCGGGCGAAGACCTGACCTGCCAGGCCGGGTTGGCGGTGCAACAAGACACACTGCTGGCCGCCAGCCTGGGCGTGACCCACATCGAACGCAACGGCCACCACTACGTGGATGGTTTTGGTGTGGCGCCGCAAGCAGAGGCGCAAGCCTTCGCGGCGGCCCACCCCGGCTTTTACGACACAGCGCTCGGGCGACCACACCTGAGCATCCGCGCAGGGCAGCTCGACCTGCGCTCGCTGCATGTACCCGGTTTTGCAAGCACCACGTTCCCGCATTGGGACAGCCTGCAGGCCATTTCCTGAACCTCTCCCGAATTTCTTCCCGCTCTCTGAAAAGGACCAACATGTCACAACAACGACTCGGCCTCATCATGCACGGCGTCACCGGCCGCATGGGCATGAACCAGCACCTGATCCGCTCCATCGTTGCCATTCGCAACCAAGGCGGCGTGAAGCTCGCCAACGGCGACACGGTGATGCCCGACCCGATCCTGATCGGGCGCAACGCCGAAAAGATGGAAGCCCTGGCCAAAGCGCACAACATCGCGCGCTGGGGCACCGATCTCGACGCCGCGCTGGCCAACCCCGAAGACACCATCTTCTTCGACGCTGGAACCACGCAAATGCGCCCCACCCTGCTGGCCAAGGCGATTCGTGCCGGCAAGCACGTGTACTGCGAAAAACCGATTGCGACCAACCTGAACGAAGCGGTGGAAATCGCCCGCCTGGCCGAAAAATCCGGGCTCAAGCACGGTGCGGTGCAAGACAAACTCTTTCTGCCCGGCCTGCGCAAGCTCGACATGCTGCGCCGCGCCGGCTTCTTTGGGCGCATGCTCAGCGTGCGTCTGGAGTTCGGCTACTGGGTGTTTGAAGGCGACCTGCAACCGATCCAGCGCCCGAGCTGGAACTACCGCAAGGAAGACGGCGGCGGCATGATCCTGGACATGATGTGCCACTGGCGCTATGTGCTCGACAACCTGTTCGGCGAAGTGCAATCGGTGTCCTGCACGGGTGTGACCCACGTGCCGCAGCGTTGGGACGAAGCCGGCCAGCCTTACGAATGCACCGCCGACGATGCCGCCTACGCCACCGCCGAACTGATTGGGCACAACGGCGAACCGGTGATCGCACAAATGAACATGTCGTGGGCCACGCGCGTGCGCCGCGACGACCTGGTGACTTTCCATGTGGACGGCACCCACGGCTCGGCCGTGGCCGGCCTGTCGAGCTGCCGCGCGCAAAGCCGTGTGGCCACGCCGCGCCCGATCTGGAACCCGGACGAGAAACAGACCATGAACTTCTTCGACCAGTGGCAGGAGGTGCCGGACACCCAGGTCTACGACAACGGCTTCAAGATCCAGTGGGAGCACTTCATCCGCCACGTGGTGGAAAACGAGCCCTACCGCTGGACCTTGCCCGAAGGCGCCAAAGGCGTGCAGCTGGTGGAAGCCGCGCTGGAGAGCTGGAAGGAACGGCGCTGGGTCGACGTGCCGGCGCTGAAGGTCTGAAACGGAAACACCCCCGCCGCGCTTCGCGCGACCCCCTCCAGGGGGCAACACCTGCGGCCCGTCCTGAACTTGTTGAAGGGCGGTTTCCGCGGTGTCTTTTGACCCGACCCGCTCGCACGTCGCGCTCTGGAGATCTCACATGACCCTTTCTCTCAAACTACCGAACACCTCAGGCCAGGTTGAGGCCTACACGCTGCGCGGCACCGCCATGGCGAAGCCCGCCGCGAGCGTGAAGTTCAACCGCATCGCCTACTCCGCCGCCCACGTCGTGGCCAACCCGCTGGCCGCCATCGACCCCTGGCTGCAAACCGCTGTGGACTGGGACACCACCATCGCCTACCGGCAGCACCTGTGGTCGCTGGGCCTGGGTGTGGCCGAAGCCATGGACACGGCGCAACGCGGCATGGGCATGGACTGGCCCACGTCGCTGGAACTCATCCGCCGCTCGCTGGACGCCGCGCAGGACTTCGAAGCCCAGGGCGGCAGCGCCCTGGTGGCATCGGGCTGTGGCACCGACCACCTGGTGCTGGACAAGGTGAAGACGGTCGACGAGGTCATCGCAGGCTACGAAGAGCAGATGACTGCCATCGAAAAGCTCGGTGGCCGGCTCATCGTCATGGCGAGCCGCGCACTGGCGCGCGTGGCAAAAGGCCCGGACGACTACGCACGCGTGTACGACCGCATCCTGAGCCAGGCCAAGCAGCCCGTGGTGCTGCATTGGCTGGGCGACATGTTCGACCCGGAGCTCAAAGGCTACTGGGGCAGCGACGACCTGGACAAGGCCATGGACACGGCGCTTGCGGTGTTCGCAGCGCACCCGGACAAAGTGGACGGCATCAAGGTTTCCCTGCTGGACAAAGACAAGGAAATCGCCATGCGCCGGCGCCTGC